>SXOW01000026.1 GCA_005778315.1 Acidobacteriota bacterium | reverse complement strand
CTCAAGCGCGATGCCGATGGCCGTCTGCGCTGCGACGACTGGCTCGACCTGGTAGCCAGTCATGAACTTGACGTCGTCGACCGCGAAGACGTTGGTCGGGTCTGACATCGCGATGGTGAGCGTCGCGCCGTCGCGGCTCACTGGAACGATTTCGTATTTCCGTGCGGTGGCCGCCGGCACCAACCTGATGATGCTGGCATCGATGTCGAACTGGGCCAGGTTGATCGACGGCACCCCGTACTGCCTGCTGAGAACGGACGCGATCTCGTCGTCTTCGACGAGGCCCAGTTGCACGAGGTTGAACCCGAGTTTCCCGCCTTGCTCTTTTTGACGGTCCAGTGCCTCCTGCAGCTGGACTGCAGTAATGCGCTCTTCTTTCAGAAGCAGTTCACCGATGCGGACGGCCATGATGAGGTGACCCTGAACGGCTGAATGGTCGTTGACAATCTAGCGCCCCTGCGGCGCACAGACAATTAGTTTACGTTGTCGACGTAAAATGTCAACCTAAAACGACAAATAATGTCATTTTATGTAGATGCATGAATATGCGTCGAAATTGACAGACGTCGAATGGGCTAAGGACGGCCGCAAAGCGCGTCGTTGGCACACCCCGCGCCATGGTGGTGCGACGACGGACTGGCTGGGGACCGGGCTGGCGAGTGGGAGGTTGGCCCGCGTCGAGGTGCCTTGGGAGGGACTCGTCGGGTCGGCGTGGAACTGAACGACGCGCGGAGCTAGTTGAGGGATCGCACGGCTAAGGCCATGCGCCGGGGTGTGTGGTGACACTGTCGGGACAGGCCAAACCCAGGCATTAGAACCCGACGCGCGTCGAGACGCCCCAGCCCTGGTCGCCCTCGTCGCGACCGCCGCTGAATTGGGCATCCACCCAGAGACCAGTCGTCACCTCAAGACTCAGCCCGACCGCGCCCACCGGCTCGTGTCGCTCATCTTCTATATTCACCCGACCGCCGGCGCGAACGACCAGGCGCCCGACCTGCTGCTCGGCGCCGACTGCGACAGCCCGACGTGGACCGATGATTGTCTGACGCGTGCTCAGGTCGGTGTCAACGGCAAGCGTTAGAGACGAGTTAGGCCGAATCATGAAGCCGGCGCGTAGCTGCCGAGCGAGCACCACAACCTGCCCGTCTTCCGACGCGAACTCCGGTTCACGCAAGTTTCGGCCAACCAGTCCAAACCTGGCACGGCCCAGGTTCAGCATCAGACCAACGTCGAGATCGAACCGGGTGGTCGCAGGCCCTTCAAGCGCGGATGCCTCGGCGAAGAGGTCGCCAGCCGAAGAGAGCCCGTCACCAAGGCCAACCGCGACTGTCCCGCGAACCACTTTCAGGACCGTCCCGAGGGTCACGCCGGGAAGGAACGGCTGAACGAGGGTCAGGCCCGCGTGCTGCGTCACGAGCGCCGCGAGTGACGCGGGCATCTCGGGACCTCGTCGAGCGACCTGAAACGACCGCACGCGATAGTAGCTCAGCGCCGTGGACGGGCTGGCCAGGGACGCGAACGTCACGCCGTCACGGGTACCCTCGCGACTGAGCGGATCAGGACCCAGGCGCGTCTCGCTCCGCTGCACGTCCACCACCGCACTGAAAAACACGTTCGCCAGACCGGCGGGATTCCAGTAGTTGGCGGTCGCGTCATCGGCAACGGCGACGAAGGCTCCGCCCATCCCGAGTGCGCGAACGCCGACAACCTCGAACGGCTGCGCCCACGCCGCTTGCACCGCGAGGACCGTGACCCCGCAGACGATAGCGACACTGAGCGCCCGTGCCGCGCGCGGGCGAGGCGGACGAGTGGGTAGCACGATCACGCCTCTTCCCGCGTGGCCATCAACCGTTCAATCGCGGCCGACCCGGGCGCTGCGTCGCCGGGCTGGCTGTCAACCAACCAGAACCGCGGCCGCGATGACGGTGGTCCAAACCCCGTTCTTGTCCCCGACCGCGGTCTGGGTCACGTTCTGTGTCCTCACGATCTGATTGGACAAGCGGTAGACTTCCTTTTTTTCGTCCCAGCTGTGGTCCGGATCAAAGTCGAGACCGAGCGTGGTCGCGAGCATCTCAGCCGCCAACTCCTCCGCGTAGTCCCCCGCTGTCTCCTCATTTTCCCCAAAGCTGTGGTGCTCCGACAGATAGCCGAACAGCTTCCGATCGCGCGGAATGGCGACGCCGACCGTCGCCGCAATCAGCCGATGTGCCTCGCGGGTCGCCGTCTCGGACATCACGACAAAGGTGACCTGCCCAGGTTTCAATTTGCGGACGCCGGCGGCCTTGGACAGAATCTTGCAACCTGGCGGGAAGATACTGGAGACACGCACCAGGTTGCAGGCAGCGATCCCGGCCGCGCGCAACGCGAGCTCGAACGACGTCAGCTTCTCGCGGTGTTTGCCAGCCCCTTTTGTGAGGAACAGCTCTTTTGGGACAAGTTCGATCACGTCACCCTCCGGGGAACGTCAGTGGTCAGTGGATACCAGCTAGGTCCCTGCGGGATCCGAGTGTGCTGCAGTGGACACGTCGCGTGGGCCGGTACGGGATCCGCGCACCCTCAGCGCGTCCGGGTGGATCCCAGGTCCCGGATTGGCGCGCGATGGAGACCCGGTGGCAGCGACCCTGAGTTCCACCGGTTCGCTCGGTCCACGCGCGGCCAACATCTGCAACCGGACACTAGGTCAACGGCTTGCACCCTGTCAAGGCGCCCTTGTTGGCTGGAGGAAACATTCGACCGCTTCCGCTCGTCTACGCTCACAGGGGTCGGCGTATCTTCGAGGAACTGGCATCCACGCGGTAGAATTCCTGCGTACCCTTGTTGCGCGGCAACCCTCGCGGGAAACCACGCGTTGGCACCCCTAACCAGGCTATGACCGCAACCCCAGGCGCACCAACGGAGCCGCGCCCCGACGTCACGGGCCGCGCGGCGGCGCGTGACGTCGGCCTGGTGGGACGCCTCGTCGGGGTCATTTTCACGCCGCGGAAGACGTTTGAAGGAATAGCGAGGCGGCCACGGTGGCTTGGCGCGTTGTTGACCGTCGCCGTGGTCGTTGTGGCCGCAACTACGTGGCTTGTGAGCACGGAACTCGGCCAACAGATGCTGCTCGAGCAACAGGTCAGCGCCATGGAGGCGTTCGGCGTTACGGTCTCCGACGAGATGTATGAACAATTGAGGCGCCGACTCGCCAGCGCCGTGTACTTCACGGCGGGCGGCGTCCTCGTCAGCATGCCGCTATTCGCACTGGTCGTCGCCAGCGTCGTGTGGGTCGTGGGCTACGTCGGGTTCGGCGGTGGCGCCAGTTTTCGTCAGGCGTTCGCGGTCGTGGCGCATGTGGGGGCGATCAATATCGTGCAGCAACTGTTCGTCATTCCCTTGAACTACGCACGGGGAGCGATGAGCAACCCGACCACACTAGCCGCGTTCTTTCCGATAATCGAGGACGGCACCTTCGCGGCTCGAGCGTTGGGACTGATTGACCTGTTTGTCATCTGGCAACTCTCCGTGCTCGCGGTCGGCGTCGCCGTGTTGTACAAGCGGCCCGCCGGCCTGGTTGCCACCGTTTTCTATCTCCTGTACGCCGTGATTGCGGTTGGCGGGGGGTTCGCACTGTCCCGGATCGGAGGTTGACTCGTTGACCGCTCTTCGTAAGGCACTCTTGGCGTTCGTGATACTTGCTATCGGTGGCGCGCTCGTCTACGTCAACTTGACGTTTGAACGTGCCACCGGCCCAGAAATTGAAGTCGAGGCGATCGAGCGCCGCAGCTTGGAGGCGATCGTGTCCGCGTCGGGCACCATCGTGCCGCAGCTGACGGTCGATATCAGCGCCGACACCATGGGTCGTGTCACCCGATTGGCGTTCAACGAGGGCGACCGCGTCGACCGCGGTCAATTCTTGCTGGAAATCGACCCGGAAACCCTTCGCTCCGCCGTTGACCGCGGCGAAGCGTCCTTGCGGGCCTCTCGGTCGTCCCAGCGGCAGCTAGAAGTCGCGGTAGAAACAGCCACAGTCAGCCTGCAGCTGGCGCGCGACAATCTCGTACGTCAGGAGAATCTGTGGGAGCTGAGGCTGGTCTCCCGCGAGGCCTACGAGCAAGCGCTGACCGACGTCACGCTTCGCGAAACGGAGCTGCGCGCACGTGAGGTCGACGTCCAGACACAGCGGGAACGAATCAGCCAGGAGGAAGCGAACCTCGACAGCGCTCGCTACGACCTGACGAAGGTGACGATCACGTCGCCGTTCGCGGGCGTGGTCACCCGCCGCAATATCGAAGAGGGCGAAACGGTGGTGATCGGCACCATGAACAATGCCGGCACCGTGCTGGCGACCATTGCTGACCTCTCCGTGATCGAAGCCGAAGTGGAGGTCGACGAGACCGATATCCCAAGCATCCAACTCGGTCAGACCGCGGCCGTCACCATCGATGCGCTGCCGGATCAGGTGTTCAGCGGCATCGTGACCGAGATCGGGAACAGTCCCATCCAGGCGGCCCAGGGTGCCGGTACGCAGGCCACCAACTTCAAGGTGGTGGTGACCCTGGACGACGAGATTCCCAGCGTCCGGCCCGGCTTTACTTGTACGGCCGATATCACCACGGCGATTCGGGAGAACGCCGTGGCGATTCCGATTCAGGCCGCAACCGTCCGCTCGCTGGTGCTCGACGCCAACGGGAACGTCGTCCCGGAAGAGGAGGACTCGCCGAGAGGCGGCGTGACGCCAGCGGTCTCTGCATCGACGGGAACCGCCGATCGAGAGGACGCCGAAGAGATCGAGGGGGTCTTCGTCGCACGGCAGGGCAAGGCGGTCGTCCTCCCGGTCAAGACCGGGATCGCGGGGGAACGCTATTTCGAGGCACTGTCGGGGGTCACTGAAGGCGACCTCATCATCGTCGGCCCGTTCAGCGAGGTCCGGAACCTCCAGCACGGCGACGAGGTGAGAGTGGTAGACGCCGAGGAGGGACCGACCGGAGGAGGCCTGTTCGGCGGCTTCAGAAGGGCGCGCGGGGATGCGGAGAGCCGTTGACCTGACGCAGATAGCGCTGCACGCCATCTGGGGCAACAAGCTGCGGTCGGCGCTGACGATCCTCGGCAACATCGTCTCGGTCGGGTCGATCATTGCGGTCGTGTCGCTGATTCAAGGCGTCAACGACGAGGTATCGGGCGCCATCGTCTCGGAATTCGGGTCCGATTCGTTCCTGGTGGACCGGACCGGATTGTTGATGTCGGAGGATGACGTCGAGGCCGCTCGCAGCAACCCACGGATTTCGCTCGACGATGCCGCGGCCATAGAGCGCTACGGACCCAACCTGGGTGCGGTCATGGCCGAGGCTGGCCGCAACGGTGAAGTGCGGTATCGCAACCAGGTCCTGGAAAACGTCGGCATCCGGGGTGTCACCCGGGACTACATCGAATTTCCAACCTTCACGGCCGAGCGTGGTCGGCTGATGAGTCCGACGGAGGTCGAGCGTAATCGGGGCGTCGCCATCCTCGGGTACGAGACGGCAGACCGCCTGTTTGGCACCCTCGACCCGCTCGACCGGGTGATCAAGATCCAGGGTGTCAACTTTCGCGTGGTCGGCGTGAGCGAACCAACGCCCTCCACGTTCGGACAGAGTCGAGATGAGTACGCCATCATCCCCATGGGACGCTTCACAAAGCTGTTCGGCTCACGCCCGTCCATGACCTTGAGGGGACGGCCAACGGCTCCGGAGCAGCTTGACCGCGCGATGGATGATGCGACGGTCGCCCTCCGTATCGAACGCCGGCTTCGGACCAGCGAGGACAACAACTTCGGGCTCTTCACCTCCGACACGGTGATCGGGCTGTACGAACAGGCCACGACCGGCATCTTCGCGGTCCTCATCGGCATTGTCGGGCTCTCGCTCCTGGTCGGGGGAATCGTCATCATGAACATCATGCTGATGGTGGTGTCTGAACGCACGCGTGAGATTGGACTGCGGAAGGCGCTCGGGGCGCGGCGACGGGATCTCCTGTGGCAGATTCTGGCCGAATCCGTGATGCTGTCCGTCCTTGGCGGGGTCATCGGGACGGCGTTCGGATTCGGCATCGCGCTCGCCCTCAGCTCACTCAGCCCGGTGCCCGCCGCGGTGCACCCCTGGTCGGTGGTGCTTGGTATTTCGATGACCGCAGTGGTGGGCGTGTTCTTCGGCCTCTACCCCGCATCGCGGGCGGCGGCCCTCGACCCCATCGCGGCCCTGGGCCGGAGCTAGTTGATGGCCGAACCCCTACGCGGCGGCCTGTTCAAAGAGATCGTCTCGATGGCGGTGGCGACGCTGGTCGAGCAGAAGGTCCGCTCGGGGCTGACCATCCTCGGGGTGGTCATCGGCATCACGTCGATTGTCGGCATCACCTCGCTGATCCGCGGACTGGACGAGTCCCTTCGGGAAAGTATCAGCGCGCTGGGGTCCGATACGATTTTCCTGACGAAGTTCAGTGCCGTCAGCATGGGTTCCGGTCGAGAGCTGACCGAGCTGATTCGTCGTCCCAACCTGACCCCGGACGATGCGGAAGCATTGGAGGAGCAGACGGAGTCGCTGGCCTCCGTCAACATCGTGCTGGGACAAGGCGGCAACCCCACACGTGAACGGGTGTACTACGGAGCGGAGCAGACGAAACAACTCAATGTCTTCGGCTCAACCGCCAACTACGCGGAGGTCTTCAACAACGAGGTGGTTGATGGCCGGTTCTTCACCGCGAGCGAAACGCGCCGCCGCGCGGCGGTGGTGGTGCTGGGTCACACCCCGGCTCAAGCGTTGTTTCCGAATATCGATCCACTAGGCAAACGGGTCCGCGTGGGCAACGCGCGCTACACTGTCATCGGCGTGCTCGGCGAAACCCCGAGTCCAGGCGGGTTCAACATGGGGCAGGACGATTTCGTCGTGATGCCCCATACCGCGTATCAGAAACAGTTCGGCATCCGAGCCAGGCGCATGTTCGGTGGGGAAATGCGTGCGGTCATGATCGCGGCCGTCCCGCATGAGGGCGTCAATCGGGACGTCGCTATCGCTGATATCGAGCGCGTGATGCGTATTCGACACCGGCTGCGTCTCGACGAGGCAAACGACTTCGATCTGCTGACGCAAGATGCCATTCTTGGATTGTGGGATCAGATCAGCGGGGCCACCTTTCTGTCCCTGGTCGTCGTGTCGTCGATCGCCCTGCTCGTGGGCGGGATCGGGGTCATGGCCATCATGACCATTTCCGTGACCGAACGCACACGGGAGATCGGCACCAGACGCGCGATCGGCGCAAAGCGCAAGGAAATCCTCTGGCAGTTTCTCCTGGAAGCGGGGTTTCTCACCGCGGTCGGTGGGGTGATCGGGATCGTGCTGGGCAGTGGGCTCGGGGTGGTCGTACATTTCGCAACCGGGTTCCCGATTTCCCTTCCTTGGTGGTCCTTTGCTCTCGGCCTCGGCTTTTCGGCCGGAGTCGGTATCGCGTTCGGACTCTTCCCTGCCATCAAGGCCTCCAATCTCGATCCCATCGAAGCCCTGCGCTACGAATAGACCGACGACGGCCCCTTGAGCGTCACGGTGGAGTCGCATAGGATGGTGGTCTTGGAGGCTCGCCACCACCCAAGACCGCGCTCCCGGAGGACAGCCGCATCATGAAGGTCTACGACGCACCCCACATTCGCAACGTCGCGTTGGTCGGTCATAGCGGATCCGGAAAGACGCAGCTCGCGTCTGCGATGTTGTTCGACGCTGGCGCCGTGAACCGGTTGGGGCGCGTCGACGACGGCACGACGGTGACCGACTTCGACGAGGAGGAAATCGCGCGCAAGCATACGCTGTCTGCGAGCACCGCCTACGTCGAATGGCAGAAGACGAAGATCAACCTGATCGACACCCCTGGAATGGCGAATTTTTTCAGCGACGCCTGCTCCGCCCTTCGGGTCGCCGACGCGGCCGTCGTGGTGGTGGACGCGGTGCATGGAACCGAAGTCATCACGGAAAAGGTCTGGGCCGAGGCCGCCGCGCTTGAGTTGCCGTGCGTCGTGGTGCTGAATCGGCTGGACCGTGAGCGCAGCAGCCTTCCACGCTCGCTGGCATCGCTCCAGAACGCGTTCGGGCGAACCCTGGTCCCGATTCAGCTGCCGATCGGTGATGAGAAGAGTTTCCGTGGGGTGGTGGACCTGGTTGCGATGAAGGCCCTCACCTTTGACGGCGATGGCCGGACCGTGAACGTCGGCGAGGTACCGGAGGAACTGGTGGCTGAGGCGTCTGCCGCTCGCGAGGCCTTGATTGAACTGGTGGCCGAAGCCGACGACCGCCTGATGGAGCAGTTCTTTGAAGCGAGCACGTTGACGCAAGAAGAGTTGCTCGGAGGGCTCCAGACCGCGACGGCTGGGCGCCGTGTGTTCCCACTGGTGTGTACGTCCGCTACCGCGAATTTGGGTATTCAGCCGCTGCTTGATGCCATCGTCACCTACGTTCCGTCGCCCGAAGCGCGCGCCCTCGCAGTGGTGAATGAGTCGGGCGCCCCTGCCTCGTATGACCCTGGGGGCCACGCCCCGACCGCGGTGGTCTGGAAAACGATTGCGGACCCGTTCGCCGGACGGGCCACGATGTTTCGGGTCGCCAGCGGGTCAGTAAAGGCCGACTCCACGTTGCACAACATCAACACCAATGTCG
>SXOW01000287.1 GCA_005778315.1 Acidobacteriota bacterium | reverse complement strand
CCATCGCACAAAAACGAACGGCCGGCCCCCCTTGGGAGGCCGGCCGGAGAACACCCGATATTCAGACTGCGACGAGCGAAACTAGTTGGTGGTGGGCCAGAGCACGCCCTGGCTGTTCTCGCCCTCGGCCCCGGCGGGCACCGGCGCATAGCCCTTGAACACAAACCGCTGCAGCCGCGACCCTTCGTACGTCTCCGTCGTAAAGATGTTGCCCTTCGAGTCCACGGCGATGCTGTGGACCGCGAAGAACATCCCAGGCTGACGACCACCATCGCCGAATGCCGTGACGGCTTGCATCGTCTCGCGCTCGATGATGTAGACCTTCATGTTCTGGCCGTCCGCCAGATAGATCCACCGCTGCTCGGGATCGTGCGAGAAGTCGATGTCCCAGGTGGAACCCTGCGAGAGGGTGTCGGGCGCATAGAAATGCTCGGACACGTAGGTGCCGTCCTTCTCGAAGACCTGGACTCGGTCGCCGCCCCGGTCGCAGACGTACACCTTGCCGTCCTTCGCGATCTCGCCGCAGTGCACGGGACCGCGGAACTGCGTGTAGGTCGACTCGTCGCCACGGACGTACGCACCGAGGTCGACAGAGTCATCCGGCTCCTTGCCGTAGGCGCCCCAGAATCGCTTCATGTCGCCGGTGGTCATGTCGACGACCGCCATCCGACGGTTGAAGTAGCCATCCGAGAAGTACGCCTCGTTGGCTTCATTATCGATGGCGATCTTGGCGACCCGCCCGAAGCTGTCGGTCGACAAGCTGTCACGCACCGCCGTGGGCTGTCCCGTGCGCTCGCTGACCGGGCCGGTCATGCGGGCGTTGACCCGGCCGAACTGCTTCAGGAAATTCCCTTGGCGATCCATCTTGAGCACGTGCGAGTCGGACTCACCGTTGCCACCGATCCAGACGTTGTCCATCGCGTCGATGGTGATCCCGTGGTTCGAGGTCGGCCACACGTAGTCGCCGGTTTCGGTCCCTGGACCACCCCAACCCTGCACCAGGTTGCCTTCCGGGTCGAACTCAAGGACGGGCGGCCCGGGCTGGCAGCACTGTGCCACCGGCGGGTCGGTCGTCATGCCGATTTCGGTGGTGAGCACGAAATTGTCCGGCGTGTTGCGATGCACAACCCAGATGTGGTCGCGCGAGTCAACGTCCACGCCGATGGTCGGGCCCATCAGCCAGTGGTTCGGCAGGTTCTTCGGGAAGAGCGGATCCACCTCGAAGGTCGGAACGCCGTCATCGGGGTTCTGCGACAACGCCGAGGTTGCCGTCGCGTCGCCACCACCACCGGACCCAGACTCCTGGGCGCCGCCCGCGCAGGCCACAACGAGGGCGGTAGTCGCCAGCGCTGAGCCAAAAAGAAGATGCTGCTTCCGGTTCATCGGCATGCCTCCATGTAAGTCGAACGCAAGAGCCCACGCACGTCTGGGCTCCGAGATCCTCTCGGAAGCCGCCAGTATACTTGCAATGCCTTCGAGTTACGCTATATTTTGCGTCCGCGACCGACTTGGCGTGAATCCGCAGACCCCATGACTCTCCATAGACTGACTCGCCCGGACAGCCTCATTGCGTTGGCAGTCGTCACCATGGGCCTCCTGCTGACATTGCCGGCCCCGCCGCGCGCCCACGACATCCCAGCCGACGTGACCGTGCAGGCCTTCGTCAAGCCTGAGGGGCAACGGCTTCGCCTGCTGGTCCGGGTCCCGCTCGAGGCGCTGTCCGACATGTCCTTTTCCACGATCGGACCCGGGTATATCGACTTTGCGCGGGCCAGTGAGCGGCGAGAGTTCGAGGAAGCCGCCATGGTCTGGATGGGCCAGGAGGTGCGGATCTTCGAGAATGGCACGCGGCTGGAGACACCCACCATCGCCGCCATCAAAATTTCGCTCCCCTCCAGCCGGGCCTTCGAGACCTACGACGGGGCGCTCGAGCACGTCCAGGGTGCGCCGCTCCCGGTCGGTACCCAGCTGCCATGGCAGCAGGCCGTTCTGGACGTGCTGTTCGACTATCCGATTGATTCTGACCGCTCGGAGTTTTCGATCCGCCCCAGTCTCGAACGGATGGGCGTGCGGGTCATCACTGTGCTCCGGTTCCTTCCTCCGGACGGGGCTGAGCGCGCCTTCGAGCTGCGCGGCGACCCCGGGCTCGTGCGCTTGGACCCTCGGTGGCACCAAGCCGCCTGGCGCTTCGTGGTCATGGGATTCGAGCACATTCTGGACGGAACAGACCACCTGCTGTTTCTGGCCTGTCTGGTCATTCCGTTTCGCCGCCTCCGGTCGCTGGCTGTCATCGTCACAGCCTTCACCGTCGCCCACTCGTTCACGCTGCTCGCCTCGGCCTACAACCTCGCCCCCGATGCGCTCTGGTTTCCACCGCTCGTCGAAACCCTGATCGCGATGTCCATCGCCTACATGGCGCTTGAAAACATCATCGGTGCGGAAACCAGACGGCGCTGGGCCATCACGTTCATCTTCGGCCTCGTGCATGGGTTTGGCTTCTCGTTCGCCCTCCGCGAAACCCTCCAGTTCGCGGGCACGCACCTGCTGACCTCTTTGCTGTCGTTCAATATCGGGGTGGAACTGGGGCAACTGCTGGTGCTGCTCCTGCTCGTACCGGCGCTCAACCTCCTGTTCCGCTACTTGGTGGCGGAGCGCATGGGCACCATCCTGCTGTCAGCGCTTGTCGCGCACACGTCCTGGCATTGGATGGCCGAGCGCTGGGAGATCCTGAGTCAGTTCCCCATCACCTGGGCCGCGTTCAGCCGCGCCATGTTCACGGGTGCCATGGGCTGGCTGCTGCTCGCCATCCTGATGGCTGGCATGGTGTGGGCCGGATTCAAAGCGCTGCAGAGTCCAGACCACCCACCCGCCTCGGCCGGAGCCCCCGGCGCCTAGCAGCCCGTGGTGAAACCACGGGCTGCTAGTACCGGAACAGATACGACACCTTCGCAAACACCGCCCGGTTTGTTCGCTGGAGCGCGCTCGAGGTGAACTGAACCGCGTCGATGAGCGACCCCTGTCGGAAGCGATCGTCGTAGCCAAGAAACCCGACCGTTCCCGCATTGATGCGGTAGGTGAGCAGGATGTTGTTGCCGAACGTGACGGACCGGGTGTTGTATTCCAGGATGTGACGGACCAGCAGCCGGTTGGTGAACTGATACGTCGACCGGGTGCGGAAGATCTTGACGTCGAAGATCTCGGAATTGTTGCGTGGGTCGACAAACTGGCTGAAGATCCCGGTGACTTCCGCGCGGAGGCGCGACGTCGCGCGAGCGCTGAGCAGGAAATTGCCGCTCGTGGTTCGCCCCAGGAAGGGACTGTCGCTGAAGAGCACACCGTCGCCGACGTTGAAGCCGCCCACCAAGGACACTCGCTGGGTACTGATGACCCCGAACAATCCGTAGCCGGTCTTCTGGAAATCGATTTCGTTGAACCGCTCGAGGTCGCGACTCACGGTGCCGTTCAGCGAAATGTTGCGCTGGAACGACATACTCACACGCCCCTGAATCTGCTCGTCTTGCAGCACGCCCTCGTGGTCATACAGCCGCAAGTACTCGAACGTCGGTCCCCAGGTAATCAGGGCTGATTCGGGCCACCATCGAGAGGACACCTCGCCGGCCGCCTGGCGATAGTCGATGCGCGAGAGGAATCCGCTACCGGTGCGGAAGTCCGGGTCAACGCTGCTGTAGGAGGCGCCATACCCGAGGTTCCGCCCCTGCCGGGTGTAGTCGGCCTCGAGCACCGGACCGCTCAGCGGCTGGTCCCCGACGTCGTCGCTCAACGTGTCGGACGCGACGGCCAGAAAGCTGACCCGATGGGTCCGCCCGATCCGAAAGCGACCGTCAACCCCTCCGACCCGGTTGTACTCGTGCCCGAATTCGCGAGCGGTGACGATGGTGCCCAGGTACGACTCCGAATACAGGTCATACCTGGCCCGCCCCACGAACGTCTGGGCCGTGGTGCCAAACCGCGGGTCCGTGCGATCGTCGAACCGACCGGGCGCCTCATCATCAGCCGCCACGATACCGATCGTGGTCCGACCCACCTTGCCGGTCAGCTTGGCCCCAAATCGAGGATCGATGACGGTTCTGGTATGCAGCAGATTCGTGATGGTCGGCGTCGCGAAGATCTCCTGCCCCTCGAGAAAGAACGGCCGCTGCTCGGGGAAGAACAGCGGAAATCGCCGATTGGTGTCGATCTGCGGCTGGTCTGACTCGATCTGCGAAAAATCTGGGTTGTAGGTCAGGTCAGCAGTCAGGTTCGGGGTAATCCCATACTTCACGCCGACGCCGAGATCGCCGACCGGATCCCGGTCCGTGAACGTGCCCGCGCGCGTGTCCAACGACCCCAACCGCACGCCGGTGACCTCGGGAAGAATCTCCAGGTTGCGGCTTGTCGACAACCCGGATAGCCCTTCGAGCACACCAAATTGGGTCAACTGTCCGGAGACCCCGCGGGAGATGGGCGACCACGCGACCGCTTCGGACTTACCGCGGATGATCCGCGTGATCTGGAGCCCCCACTCGCGGTCGCCCGCCGCGGCCGGATAGCGAAGGCTCTTGAATGGAATCGCCATCTCCGCCGTCCACCCATCGTCGACCAGTTGGCCCGCCGTCACGAACAGGCTGTCCCAGGACTCGTCGCCCCGAATCCCGAACTGTCCAGACCCGCTAAGGCCACCGCCGCCGCCGTCACCGCCTGCCCGTCGCACCCCGCCGGTCGTCTGCGGGCGCACGGTTCGACCGCTCGACGCGCCCGTGCTGCCATCCGCATTCACGATCGAGTCGCCCTGCACCCCAGACCCGTTCACCTCGAACTGATACGCCCGCTGTTGGTCGAGAAAGGGATCGATGAGCACGGACAGTCGGTCGTCGCCACGGATTTCATCGCGGTCAGCGCGGTTGGCCCGAACCATACCGGGCTCGGTGTAGTGGGCATAGAACGCGACATAGAGTTGGTCGTCGTCATACGCCATCCACGCCTCGGTCTCCTCCGTACCGGGCACGCCCTCCAGCGGGGCAATTTGCACGAACTCGGTCAGATGCGTCGCGGACTGCCAGATGGCATCGTCCAGACGACCGTCCATCTGGGGCGCGGAGAGCGCCCGCCCCACCACGGCGCGCGGTCGCTCGAGCACCGGCGTCGCAGCAAATCCGCCACGTCCGCCACGGGTCGCCGGTGGCGTCCGCGGGGGATTGTCCGCGCCGTCCAACGCGACGACACCGGTGACCGCACCCGGGGTCCCGTCGACGCGCGGTGCGGCTGGCACGGGTGGATCGGTCGGTGCGGAGCGCACGACGGCAACGGCCGTCCCGCTCAGCCACTCGTGCACAGCGGCGGCCAGTTGATCCTGCACACCGAACAGATTGTCCAGATCGCCATCGACCTGGGTCGTGTTCACGATCAGCCCGGTGCGCACGTCGATCATCCGGCCCGTGATCCGCAGCGCCGAGCCCACATGTTGATAGCTGCCGTGAACCAACCAGGCCGCACCCCTCCCCTGGGCCGCGGCTCGCAGGGCAGCCCCGTCGGCGGTCGGCTCCCCTGTCGCCGTGTCGAGACCAGCCAACGTCTCCGCCCGGCCGACCGCGCCAGATTGGAACAACCCCGCGGCCAACGTCTCGGCGATACCAGCGCCGATCCAATCGTCGGCTGCTTGCTGACTGAGGTTCGCGAAGGAGGCGACGACCACCACCCCCTCCTGCGTCCGGACCCCGGTCTGGGCCCCCGCGCGGGGCGCACCGGCGAACGCAACGCACAGCCAGCAGACCACGCTCAGCAGCACGGCGCCCGGCCGAGGCGGAGTGCGAGAGGGACGCCGGTGAGAGAGCGGAAGGGAGGTCACCGCGTTTCTGACATCCGGGAACCCAGACCAGCGCGGATCAGCCAGCGCTCGCCGCGCGCCGCGCCACATGCTTCTGAATAAGCCAGTGCGGACACTTGTCCTCGTCCGCATAGAGCCGTTCACAGTCGTCGCACCGTACACACTCGCTGACTAGGATCTTGGGGCCATCGATGGCACCCCACTCGCACGTCTTCTCGCAGAGCTTGCAGGTGGAGCACTCGCCCCACCGCTTGATCTTGAACACGGTGAGATTGGACAGCAGGCCGAGACCGGCTCCCACTGAACACAGATACCGACAGTACACATTGCGGACGAACACGGTCGCCAGCAGGAGGATGGTCAGCAGGGTCCACATGATCGCGTTCCCGTTCCGGGTGAACATCCAGAATGGTTCGATGTAGCGATACACGAGGGTGTCTCCGCTCGCGAGGACATAGAGGACAGCGGTCCCGAGCATGACGTATTTGAGATACACCAGACGCCGGTCGAGCCAGGCGGGCGGCTCGACGCGAAACCGCGCCGGGACGATGCGGTCCATGAGTTGCGTCAGCGCCCCGAACGCGCAGATGCGACCGCAGTACAACCGCCCCCACAGCACCGTCGACGCCAATGTGAAAGCGATGAGCAGGTAGTAGGCCTGGCCGTCTTGGAACGCCGGCAGGCTCGCTCGCAGCGCACCGAAAATGTCGACCACCGAGACCAAACTGGCTTTGTAAAAGCCCAGATACCCGATCGACAAGAGCCAGCTGACCAGCTTGAGCGACTCGCTCCTCCGCTTGAAACTGTAGAGCGCGAAGCCCAGCACCCCGGCCAGAAGCGTCACGTCGAGCGCCGCCCCGGCATCCAATTCGACCACCGCCTCGTCGGCGCCCTCGTCTTCCTCGATGAGGGCGTCGAGCGCCGCCAGGTCGTCCAGTGCCAACGGCGAGGGCGTGTCCGGTTGGCCGGCGCCGGCGCCCAGCACGGCCGCGCCGCCAACCGGCCCGACGAACAGCAGCACGCAGCACGCAAGAACGAGACGAGCGGGGGTCTGGGTCATCGGTCGGCGGCCTGTTCGTCCAGAAACTCGCGGAACAACAGGCGGGCGCCTTGCCGAATCGCTCGGGTCGCCGCCTCCACGGTGATCGTGGCGCGGGACACGCCGTCGATATCTTCGTTCACCTCGAGCGGATCCAACACGTGCTTCCCCTTGAACTGCTTCGGAAACTTCGGCATGTCGATGGAAAAGTACCCGAACGGCTCGTAATGGTGGACGACTCGCATGCCGGTCACGGTCCCCACCAGATCGAGCGCGACGAGCATCGTTATGCGTCCCTTGTACGCGTAGACGCGAGGGGTGATATCTGTCGTAAAGAAGGCCAGGCCGACGAGCGTAGGGTCGCCACCGGGTTGAAGAGGCGCGTAGGCGCGGAAATGGCGAGACTCGGTCTCGACAAGCTCGAAGCGGTCGGCCGCCGGGATCAACTGACGCAGGACGGCTTCATCCGCCTGGGTCACCGCGCCCGGCTGCGCCCGCGCGCTCACGGCGAGGAGCGCCAACCCGCACACCAGCAGAGGCAGCGTGCGCGCACTCACGTGTTGGCCACACCCGGTTTGCTGGTCGCCATCTCGAGCACTCACGCGCCGCGCGAATCAAACTCCTCGTCCTTGAGCCGAAAGCCCGCGGCCAGGTCCGGGTCATCCTCGATGCCCAAGACGCGCCGGGCGATGTACTCGCCAAGCACCGGCCCGAACTTGAACGCCTCCGCCGACCCGCCACCCAGCAACCAGACGTTCTGGAAATCGGGATGGTGGTCAACGATGAAGTTCCCGTCGACGCTGCTCTCGTAGTGGCACGCGCGTGTCTCATTGACCGCAGCGCCAACGAGGTCGGGAAAGTGGTCTGCCAAGACCTGCCGCGGACTGGCGTGGGATTCAGGTGGAATCCACCGGTCGCTGGTGTCCGGGTCGTCGGGCGGCCGACCACCTGTGCGCACACGAAACCCTCGATGGTCGGGCGGCAGCGCCGGCCAACCGGTACACCCCGGCACACCGTAGCTCGGCATGCTGGGAAACGAGAAACGGTTATCGCCCGGAGGCACCGCGAAATAGAACACGTGCCCCATCGGGATGCGGATGCGATTGCCCATCAACGCTGGCATGACCTTGGGGAACCAGGGGCCACACGCGAAGATGATGGTGCCGGCCGACAGCGAGATGCCTCCATCGATGGCGATGTTCTGCAGCGTGGCCCCACTCCGGTCCCCAAACGACGCCAGGCCAATCTGAATCGTGCCGCCCTCCTGCTCGAACACCCGCGCGACGGACTCGATGGCGCTTCGAGCTCGCACGACGCCGGCCGCCGGCTCGTAGAGGGCGACCGCCAGATCCTCAAATCGAATCCACGGCCACCGATAGGCGACTTCGTCCGCGGTCAACGACTCGTACGGTGTGCCGAGTGCATCCCAGTGGGAGCGGGTGTTGCGGATGTAGTCGCTTGTCTCAGCACGAAGGATGAGGTCGCCGGTGTTGAAGAAGAGTTGTGGCAGCAGGCGGTCACGGCCCATCTCGTCCCATTCGATCCACTTGCGAATGGCATCCCCTGCCCAGCGGGTCCACAGTCGTCCATGGGGACGATCACCGTAGGAGGTTCTCACCCCGCGGGTTTCACCGCCGGAGGTCTGTCTGGAATTCCCGGCGCCGTAGGCGTCGACCACCGTGACCCGCGCCCCCAGCCGCTGCAAATTGAGCGCCGTCCACATACCGAACGCGCCCGCCCCGACGACGATGACGTCCGGGGAGGCGGTCGCCTGCACGGCCGCGGAACGGGCTCCGGCGGCGCCCACTGACGTTACGGGACCGGCTCCGAGCGCGAAGCCGGCCGCGGTGGTCACTTTGATGAATCGTCGTCGGTCCATATTCAGCGGTCAGCCGAAACAGGGCGCCTGGGGCGCCAGCCGACATCTGGCGTTCGAAGGTGCGCCCGATTCTAGTGTTCCGGGCCGGCGATTCGCAACACGAGCGCCGGAGGCCGGTGCCGACACGCTACAATGCGGGCTGGCGGCACCTTCGTCCGCGGCCCCGCCACGACGGATGACGACCCGGCGATCGGGCGGCACGGAACCAGGAGCCTTGTGACACATCACACGCGTCTCGCCCTCGTCATGCTGACTACCGCGGTCGCGTGCGCATGGATGCCTGATGCCGCCCAGGCGCAACGCTGGCGCGCCACCGACGACATCCCCCGCTACGAGGACTACCTGAAGGAAGCGCTTCCCGACGCGGAGACCTTCCGGTGGATCAATCGCGGCACCCCCCACTACCGCGGTTACAAAACTGGGCCGAACGGCGAAGAAGAACTCGTCGGCCTGGCATTCTTCACCGTCGACTTCGCACCGGATGTCCGGGGCTACAAAGGCGAGATCTGGATGCTGGTGGGCATGGATCCCGGGGGCACGCTGATCGACATCAGCATGGTGTACCACAACGAACCGTTCGGATATTTTTCGGTGGACCCGCCAGCATTCCTTGCGCAGTTCCGCGGCAAGAGCGTGCTGGCGCCGATGACAGTCGGCAAAGACATCGACGCGGTCTCGCGCGCCACCATCACCAATGATTCCGCCGTCCGCGCGATTCGCGAGAGCGCCCGGCGCATGGCGCGGGAGTTCATCGCTGAACGCGGCAGCGAGCCCTAATGGGTTAATGGAAGCGTCCTGTCTTCACCCCGTTCGACTGGAGCCACTCGTCATGACCTGGACACAGTACGCGGGTCCGTCGACACCGCAAGAAGGCCCGGCACAGACCACACGCGCCCAGAGGTGGGCCGGGCGCGCGGTGCCACTGCTGCTGGCGGTCCTGTTCACCATTGCCGGCAGCAGCCCGGGACGGGCGCAACCCGGACCGGCCACGCGGTCCATGACGACCGAAGATCTGATCGCCATGGACCGCCTGTCTGACCTGCAGGTCTCGCCCGACGGCCAAGACATTGCGTTCGTCGT
Source organism: Acidobacteriota bacterium (assembly GCA_005778315.1). Classification (GTDB taxonomy): domain Bacteria; phylum Acidobacteriota; class Vicinamibacteria; order Vicinamibacterales; family UBA8438; genus UBA8438. The sequence continues at coordinate 1,737 of SXOW01000287.1, read as the reverse complement.
CAGTGCCCTCGACCTGGACGCCGATCGGCGACGCACCGACATCTGGACGGTCCCCGTCGCTGGCGGCTCGCCACGCCGTGAGACCAACGACCCGGCCAGCGATTTCAATCCGCGCTGGTCACCAGACGGCGAGCATCTGTACTTCTTGTCGACCCGTTCCGGATCGTCTCAGGTCTGGCGTCTCGAGGTGGGTGACGGACGGGCCAGGCAGGTCAGCGACCTCCCGCTCGACGTGTCCAACCTGACCCTCTCGCCGGATGGCTCGCACGTCGCGGTCTCGATGGAGGTCTTTATCGACTGCGACACGCTGGACTGTACCGCCGAACGGCTCGCCGAGCGGGAACGGACCCCCGCCACCGGCCAGGTCTATGACGGTGTCTTCGTCCGGCACTGGGACACCTGGGAAGACGGACGTCGGTCGCACGTCTTCGTGATGCCGACTGACGGCGGAACACCGGTGGATACCATGGCGCGCCTCGACGCCGACACTCCCTCTGTGCCTTTTGGCGGAGCGGAGGAATTTGCGTTCACGCCCGACGGTGCCGCGATCGTCATGACCACGCGGGTCGCGGGTGTCAGCGAACCGTGGTCGACGAACTTCGACCTGTATGTGAGCCCGGTCGACGGGTCGCGCCCACCGGTCGTGCTGACGGTGGGCAACGAAGCCTGGGACACGGCCCCAACCTTTTCCCCTGACGGGGCCACCCTGGCCTATCTCGCGATGGAGCGACCCGGCTTCGAGTCGGACCGGCGGCGCATCATGCTTCGAGACTGGCGGAACGGGGTCACCCGCGCCGTGGCGCCAGACTGGGATCGATCGCCGAACAGCCTGCTCTGGTCGGCGGATGGGACGACGCTCTACGCGACGGCCGAGAATCTGGGACACGTCTCCTTGTTCGCGATCGACGTGGCGGCCGGCGCCGTCGCCACGCTCCTCGACAAGCTCGGGTATGTCGGCGCGCTCGCTCTGGCAGGCGACCGCCTGGTGTTCGAGTTGGACCACCTCCGGTCGCCGGTCGAGGTCTTCACCGCGGCGCACGACGGCACCGACCTGCGGCAGATCACGCGATTCAATGACGATCGGCTCGCGCAGTTGTCGTTCGGCGAACACGAGCAGTTCAGCTTCGAGGGGGCCGGCGGGGACACCGTGTATGCACAGGTGGTCAAACCGGCTGGTTTCGACCCGGGACGCACCTATCCGGTGGCCTTCCTGATACATGGCGGCCCCCAGGGCTCGTTCGGGAATCATTTCCACTATCGCTGGAACCCACAGAGCTACGCCGCCGCCGGCTACGCCGTGGTGATGGTCGATTTTCACGGCTCCGTCGGCTACGGGCAGGCGTTCACCGACGCCATCAGGGGCGACTGGGGCGGCAAACCACTGGAGGATCTGCAACTCGGCCTGGCCGCCGCGCTCGACCGCTACCCCTGGATGGACGGGGAAAACGCCTGTGCCCTTGGCGCTTCGTATGGCGGATTCATGGTCAACTGGATCGCCGGAAACTGGACCGGCCCGTGGACGTGCCTGGTCAATCCCGACGGCGTCTTCGACAACCGCATGATGGGCTATTCCACCGAGGAGCTGTGGTTCTCGGAATGGGAGAACGGCGGCGCGGCCTTCGCCAACCCGCAGGGCTACGAGCGGTTCAACCCGGTCAACCACGTCGCCGACTGGACCAAGCCGATGCTGGTCATCCACGGCCAGAAGGCCTACCGCAGCCCGGTCGAGCAGGGCCT
>SXOW01000286.1 GCA_005778315.1 Acidobacteriota bacterium | reverse complement strand
CCCTCACGGAACACGGTGTCGAACGCCAGGGACGACTTGCCCGAGCCGGACACCCCCGTGATGACGACGAGCCGCTTCTTCGGCAAGTCGACATCAATGGCCTTGAGATTGTTCTCGCGGGCACCCCGAACGGCGATGTGGTCGTACTCCTCGACCCGTTCGAACCCTGGCAGTCCCGTGGATCGACGCTTAACTGGAGTCACCAACCACTCTCAAATCGTCACTCACCTTAGAGCCCGCGCGTGGGGGTTGCAAGCGAAATGTCGCCCGCCGCGAACCGCGGTACTCGCGCGCTAGGTGCGCGCCAGTCCAGCGCTCGCTCGCATGGGACGAAGGCGACGACGAGCAGCCAACCTCAGCCAGCCCCATCTGACACATAATGGGCGCAGATTGTGGGGTGATTCGATGCGCGAGATAACACTAGCGACGGTTGCCATCGCCGTCGTCGTTTGGATAGGCACCGGCCTCGGGAGCACGGCGGCGGCGCAGCGCAACAGTTTGGCGGATTTCTTCACGGGCCCGCCTCCCACGGCGGTGGACAGCGACGAGGTCGCGAAAGCGCGGGTGCGATTGGTCCCGGGAGCCAGGTCCCACTGGCATAGCCACGGCTGGGGGCAGCTCCTGCTTCCCGAAGAAGGCCGCGGGCGGTTTCAGATTCAGGGCGAGCCGCTCCGCGAGCTGGTACCGGGGGAGCCGGTGCATACCGCCGGCGGCGTCATGCACTGGCACGGAGCCGCGCCCGACGAAGGGTTGGTCATGATCGCCGTGCAGGGCGGTGGGGCCGAGTGGGGCGATCCCGTCAGCGACGCGGAGTATCTGGCCGAGCCCTCCCGCTAGGCTGGCCCGTGTCGGGGGCCACCCAGCCGCCGTGAGCAGTGCGGTCTACGCCTCAGGAGGTTGCAGAATCGCCGGATCCGTCTTGATCTGGATCTGGCGACGGGCAATGAGCCACTGGCCATCGACTCGCCGCAGGTCGTCCTCGTAGGAGCCGGCCGTAATCGTGTCGATCCGGCCCTGCCGCTCGGCGATCACGCAGAATTCGCAGACGGAGTGCGCGGTGTCGCCATCGATGCTGCTGACGTGGTTCACCATGCGATGCTGGGAATGCGGAGGTCATAGACGTGACAGTTCGACGTTTCGCGGGTCACACACCATTTGCACGCGTGCGTGTGGTCACCTTGGTAGTGCCTGTTGTGCTTACTGCGCTGTCTCCGGTCGGGCTCCGTTCCGCCTCGGCCCAGTCGAATGACGACGACTTCGTTCCCGTCACCGACACCATGCTCGATGACCCGGCGCCTGGTGATTGGCTCAGCTGGCGCCGCACCGCCAACGGGTGGGGCTACAGTCCGCTCGACCAGGTCAACCGCGACAATGTCGGCGATCTCCGGCTCGTCTGGACTCGCGCCCTCGGACCGGGCGGTCAGGAGGGCACACCGATTGCCTACGACGGCACGCTGTATTTCCCGAACCCGAACGATGTCCTGCAGGCGATCGATGCGGTAACCGGCGATCTCAAGTGGGAGTACCGACGCGAGATTCCTGAGGATGCCCCGGAGGTGCTCGGAGGCGCCCGCCTGGTGTCGGTGAACCGCAACGTGGCGATCTATGGCCGCACCATCATCGACACGGGGAACGACGGCTACGTGTATGCGGTCGACGCGGTGACCGGTCGGCTCGCGTGGGAGACGGAGATCTTCGACTTCGACACGAACCCCACCCGCCACACGGCCGGTCCGATCATCGCGAACGGCAAGGTCATCTCGGGGCGCAGCTGCCGCCCGAACGGGGGACCGGAAACGTGTGCCATCGTGGCGCACGACGCGGCCACTGGTGAGGAGCGGTGGCGGCGGCGCCTGATCCCCGCGCCGGGCGAACCAGGCGACGAGACCTGGGGCGGCGTGCCCTACGAGAACCGGCTGCACGTCGGGTCGTGGATGGTGCCGAGCTACGACCGGGAGCTGGACCTCGTCTACATCGGCACCTCAGTCACGTCGCCGGCGCCGAAGTTCCTGCTCGGTGGCGTCGAGAACGCACACCTCTACCACAACTCGACGCTGGCGCTGGACGGCAATACCGGCGAGATTCGTTGGTACTACCAGCACCTCAACGACCACTGGGATCTCGACCATCCCTACGAGCGTCTGCTGGTCGATACCGCCGTGACTCCGGATCCGACGGCCGTGTCGTGGATCAATCCCCGACTGCGGCCTGGCGAGGTCCGGAAGGTGGTCACGGGGGTCCCGGGCAAGACCGGCGTGGTGTACACCCTCGATCGCGAGACCGGAGAGTTTCTGTGGGCCACGCCGACCATCACGCAGAACGTCATCTCGGACATCGATGGCGCCACCGGCGCGGTCACCACCAACTCCGAAGTCGTCTTCACGCGGATGGGGCAAGAGGTGCTGTCCTGCCCCGCGTGGAGCGGCGGCAAGAACTGGCCAGCCAGCGCCTACAGTCCCGTCACCAACACCATGTATGTCCCGATGCAGAACACGTGCGCTCGGGTCCTGTCGACCGCCACCGAGGGCCTCGCGCTTTACCAACTCGCGGCGCGCTTCCAGCTGGCGCCAGGCAAGGTCGACCGTGGCAGCATCTGGGCCATCTCGGCTGAAACGGGCGAGGCCACCTGGCTGTACGAGCAGTCCGCGGGGACCGAGGCCGTGGTGGCCACCGGCGGCGGACTGCTGTTCGGTGGCGACGCGGACGGACGTTTCCGCGCCTTTGACCAGGCGACGGGCGACGTGCTCTGGGAGATCAATCTCGGCTCGCCGGTCCGCGGCTTTCCGATCACCTATGCGGTTGACGGACGGCAATATGTCGTGGCAAGCACCAGCGACGCGAGCAACTTGTTCGTGTTCGCCCTGCCCGACTGAGGACGCGCCAGACCTCCTCTATCACGAGGGCAAGGTGTATTTCACGATTGAGGGCTACAAGTCGATCGGCCGGTATGACCCCGCGGCGGACGCGATCGACCGGACCATGGGGATCGGCGAAGACGGCACCCACCTGCTGGTGCTCGACCGCAACACCATGTTCATGCCCAACACCCGGTCCAACACCGTCACCATCGTCGACAACGTCGAGGCCGGGCCGGCTACGGCCCGCACGGTCGACATTCCGGTGCCGGGAGAGACCCCCGAGGGGATCGATCTCTCGCCGGACGGTCGCGAGATCTGGACGGCGACCCGAGGCGATGGAGGTGTGTCGGTCATTGACGTGCGCACCCGCGAGGTGGTCCAGACCTGGGCCTGGGCATGAGGGACGCGAATCGGCTCAAGTTCACGCCGGATGGCCGGATGCTCATCATCGACGGTGACGCGGCCGAGCTGGTGGTCGTGGACGCTCGATCCCGAGAGGTCATCGAGCGGGTCAGCCTGGGAGACAGCGACACCGGCGATGGGGCGATACTCGTCGGCCCGGAAGGCCGGTTCGCCTATCTCGCACTCCGCGCGCATGACAAGGTCGCCGTGGTGAATCTCGAGACGCTGGCAGTGGCCCTGGAGATGGCCATGGGGTCAGGGGACGGTCCTGGGTGCATGTACTGGATCCGCCCAAGCTAGCGCCACCGGTCGGCGCCAGCCGTAAAGAGCCTGCGACATCACACGGCCGTCACCGGCGTATTCGAGGCGTGGCGCCTCGCTCGATGCGCGAGGCGTGCCTGGTCGCGCTATGATCGTCGGCACGAGTGAGCATGACCACAGGCAGCAGCGCCGCGAGAGTCGCCACGGCCGGACGCGAGACCGGCTTGGCGCCAGGCACCGTATGGGACGCGGGCAATACCGCGGGCGAAAGGGAGATGACATGAAGCGGAACATCGTAGCGGCGGCAATCGTGGGCATGGCTCTGGCGGCAGCTCCCGCCTTCACGAGTGGACAGACGTCAGAGGGCTGGACGGCGACGCGAACGGCGGACGGACATCCGGACCTGCAGGGCATCTGGGCCAACGATTCGGCGACGCCCTTCGAGCGTCCCGAGGCGCTCGGCGACCGCGCGACGCTGACCGACGAAGAGGTCTCGGCAATGCTGGCCTATACGGTGGAGTACGACCGCACCGGGGGAGACGCGGTCTTCGGTGACACGCCGTTCCTGCAGGCGCTGGCGTCATTGGACCCACTCAAAGAGACGGATACGGAGCGCCAGGAACGGGCGTCGACCCGGAGCTACAACCAGTTTTGGATGATCGACCGCTGGTTCGACAATCGAACCTCGCTGGTCACCGACCCACCGAACGGACGGTTACCCGCCCGCACGGCTGAAGCTGACGCTCGCGCCGAGCGGCAACGGGCGACGCGAGGGCAGCCCGGCCCGGATGGTCGCCTGACACTGGGCCAGGAAATCGCGGCTGTCGACCCAGCGATTCGTTGCCAGGGCGGCGGCGCATTGCTGAGTGGGCGTGGCTACAACTCCAACTATCAGATCTTTCAGAGCGCCACCCACGTGGGAATTCAGATCGAGATGCACCACGATACCCGTTTGATTCCGATCGGCGACGCGGCGTCCCAGCCGGGTCCGCCGAGCGCTCTGGGGAGCTCTCGCGGTCGCTGGGAAGGTGACACGCTGGTGGTGGAGACCACCAACTTCACCCGGGGAGCCAGCGGTTCGACGACTGACGTGCACATCACCGAGCGCTTCACGCGCGTAGGCCCCGAGATGCTGCAATACGAATACACCCTGAACGACCCGTCGACCTGGACCCGGCCGTGGACGGCGCGCATGTTCATGCGCCCCGCGCCGGGCACCGGCGCCATCTACGAGTTCGCCTGTCACGAGGGGAACTACGCCATGGAGCATGCGCTCCGGAACGAGCGGCACCTGGACGCCGTGGGCCGGTAGCCAGAACACCCGCGCGGGAGAGATGTGACTGAACCTTCAGTGGCGAGTTCGCCCGCGCGGCGTTCGGCAAATCGAGCACCGATGTCACACGGCGCCGCACGTCGAGTCCACTGACGGTCCGGGACGAGCCTGCAATGCCCGGCAACTCGACTGTGGGCGTCGGCCTGCCTGCCGTCCCTGTACGCCCCGTGGCCGGGTTGTGTCTCGTCACCATGGTGTTGGTGAGCGTCGCTGGCACGTTCCTGCCGGCGGTGCCAGCCGTCGCCGCCCCGCTGCTGGCGTGGGGCTCCCTGGCCCTGCTGTGGAAAGAACTCGGGCGGCCCCAGCGTGTGCAAACCCTGGTGTTCGTGGCGGCCGGTGCCCTCATGCTCTGGTGGGCGCTGGTCCGCGGCGTGCCGCCCGACATCGGCCAGACCCTGGGCCAAAACCAGCCGATTCTGTCGATGCTTGCCTCGATCACGCTGCTCAGGCTGCTGAACCAGCCGGTGAGCCCGGTGAGCCCGGTGAGCGACGATGAGCCGGAGTTACCCCGCGGGTTCGGCACCTACCTGCGCAGCCTGTTCGGCGTGCACCTGTTCGGAGCGGTGATCAACATCTCGGCCGTGGTCCTCATGGCGGACCGGCTGTCGCGGGAAGAACCGCTGCGGCTCAACCAGGCGCAGCTCCTGAGCCGGTCGTTCACGGCGGTGGCGTTCTACTCGCCGTTCATCGGCGGGGTCGGCCTGGCGCTTGCCGAGACGCCGGGGTCCAGTCCGTTGATGCTGCTGCTCTTCGGTGGCCCGGTGGCACTCTCGGGCCTGGCGCTGCTGGTCTGGTACGGACGGAGCGGCAGGGTCCCAGACATCGAGAACTTCAGGGGCTATCCGGTGCACTTCGAGAGCCTGTGGCTGCCGGTGATCCTCGGCTCCGCGGTCTTGACCGCCTACGCCACCACCACCGCCTACACCGTGCTGACGCTCATTACCGTGCTGGCGCCTCTCGTAGCCGTCACCGCGCTGGCGTGGCGTGGCGGGAGGCGCGGGCTCCAGCGGAGTCTGCGCGAGTTCGTGCAGGTGCAGTTGCCCCAGATGGGTGGCGAATTGGCGCTCTTCCTCGGAGCCGGCGTGCTCGGTGCCGGACTCGTGGCCGTGTTCGCGTCGGCGGGCAACTGGGTGCCCTTCACCCGCTTCGATGCCTGGACGGGCAGCCTCCTGCTGGTCGGTTGCATCGCGACATCGCTCGCCTGCATCCATCCGATCGTCCTGCTGAGTGTCATGGTGCCCCTGCTCCAGGGGATTACGCACGACCCCAGCTTCGCCGCGGTCGTCTTTGCCATGAGTTGGGGTTTCGGCTGTGCGGTCAATCCGATGTCGGGCATCAACCTCGTGCTGTCGAGCCGTTACGGGACCAGCAACTGGGCGCTCGGACGGGGCAACATCCCGTTTACCCTGACGCTGCTTCCGGTGGCGATTGCCCTGCTCTATCTTTATGAGCGGGTATTCGGCCTGCCACTCTGACGCACTTGAGATTGGGTTGATGGGCCCCTGCCGACTCCTGCAGTAGGATGCCCGGCGACCCAGCTAAGAGCTGACGACCGGGCGCTCCACGACTAATTCATCGGCAAGGCGAAGGCGATGATTTCGTCGTTGGTGATCTGCGAGCCGGTCAGCCCGCCGCCTGTGCTCACGACGGTGACGAACTGGCGCCCATCGGCGCCCAGGTAGGTGATAGGCGTCGTTTCCACGGATGACGGCAGGCGAACCTCCCAGAGTTGTTCACCGGTGGCGGTGGCAAACGCGCGGAATCTGAAATCGTCGGTACCGCCAACGAAGGTGAGGCCACTGGCGGTCAGGATGACGCCGCCCGAGCTGGGGCGGCCAGTGTCCTGCAGCCCTTCAGGCAACATGTCCGACACGCCAAGCGTCTTGCGATACGCGATGTCGCCCGTGTCCATGTTGACCGCGACCAGTTCGCCCCAGGGCGTCGGTCCGCACAGCAAACGCCGGTCCGGATCACCGAAGCGACGTAGACCGGCAAGCGGCCCCGTATTTTCCCACGAACCGTCGGGCCGCTGAACCAGGCGCATCGGTTGAAACATGTTGGTCGTGTTGGAGATGAACAGCCGCAGATCGGGGTCGTAGGCCGGACCCCAGAAGTTGATGCCGCCCGCCGAGCCAGGGGGGGAGATGCTGTACTGGTTGGGCGTAATCGGCATGTAGGGCCCGCCCAGCTTGAAGTTGTTGTCGTCCACCATCCGCTCGCAATACGCCTGGTGTGCGGGCTCCCCTTTATAGAGGTTGTCGCGGGAAATGGTGTTCTGCGCCAGCGGCTCCGGCTTGACCGGAAACGGCTGCGTCGGTGAGGCCTGCTCGCCAGGGACGGTACTGGGCGGCACCGGACGCTCTTCGACCTCGAAGATCGGCTCCCCGGTCACCCGGTTGAGCGTGAACAGCAGACCGGTCTTGTTCACCACGAGTAACGCGGGCACCGTTTCCCCGCCACGGACCAGGTCAACGACCAGTGGCGCCGACTGCGCGTCGTAGTCCCAGATGTCGTGATGCACCAGCTGAAAGTGCCAGAGATACTCGCCATTGTTCGCATCCACCGCGACGATGGAGGAGGAGAACAGGTTGTCGCCGGGACGATCGACGCCGACACGGTCGTCATTCGGCGCGCCGATCGGCATATAGAGAATGCCGCGCTCGGTGTCGAGCGACATGTACCCCCAGACATTGACGCCCGAGCGGCCCCGTGCCGTGTCGCCGGCCCATGAGTCATAGCCGAACTCGTCCGGCCCCGGCACGGTCTTGAACGTCCACACCAGGTCCCCGGTCCGCGCGTCCCAGGCACGCGTGTCACCGGCCGGCCCCGTGCCCTTGGGGAAGTTGCGCCCTTCTCCCGTACCCGCGCCCGTAATCACAAGATTCTTGTAGATGCTCGGGGAGGACAGCAGGAGGTAGGTCGCATCCGTGAAGCCCCGCATGACCTCGGGCGTCTTAAGATCGACGACGCCGTTCTCTCCGAAGCCGATGTTGGACGTGCCGTCGGACGCCTTGATGGAGTAGAGCTCACCGCGGCTGCCCCCGAACAGGAGTGACGGTGGAATGTTGCCCTCACCCGGCCAGTAGGCAATACCGCGCTTCGAGGGCACGGTACCGTCAGGCAGATCGAACCGCCACTGCTCCTCGCCGGTGGTCGCGTCCAGCGCAATCACGGCGCCGTAGGGCGACGCGAGATACATCGTGGTGCCAATCACGAGCGGTATCGCCTGGGCTTCGCGGAGGCCACCCTCGAAATCATCTGGCTTGAGATGAACGCTCCAGACCCGCTCGAGCGTGGTGACGTTCTCAGCCGTGATCTGTGTCAGAGGACTGTAGCGGTTGGCAGTCTGCAAGTAGTTGGTGGCCGGCCAGTCTGTCGCGCCCTGCTGCGGGTCCTGGGCACCCGCCACCACGCAGCCGGCGGCTAGCACGAGGACGGCGACACGCCCGACCAGTGTCGACACGGATTTACCCATGGAGCTGCTCCTTCACCAATGCCGACCCCTGAAACCGAGGTCGAGCCTTCTCTGAGCTACAGGCTCCGCCGAACCGCGGCGACGAACGCATCGAGGTCGCCCAGGTGATGCTCCAGGACGTCACGCACCACCGCCAGGTCGACATCGTCGTAGCCGTGTACCAACACGTTGCGGAAGCCCACCATGTTCCTCAGCGTCGCCGCCAGCGAGGCGTCGATCCAGCCGTCGCGTTCCAGCAAGTCGAACAGTTCACGGTTCGTGCGCGGTTCGCCGAGGCGGCGATCGGACACAATGTGCGAGGCCACGTCGAGCGCGGCTTGGATCGCGATCTGCAGGGTGTGTTCGACGAAGCGCTGCTCGCGGAGATCGCTGGCCATGGCCTCGACTCGTGCGAGACGCCTGAGGTCGGACACGCAGGACTCGATCTGGGCCAGCTTCTTGGCGGCCAGGGCCGCATCAGTCACGGCCGCGGCACCTGGGCTGACCGATAGCGCGCCAGCACCGAATCCAGGTCGAACGCCTCGTTGCGGGTCCGCACTTCAAAGCCGATTCGCGCCGACGGATTGCGGTCGACGACCAGGCGGCCATGCCGCAGGACCCGGATGCTGAGATCGACCGGCGCGTCGTTCAACACGACGAGATCCACGGGCGCACCGAGGGCGGCCTCGAGCTCGCCAGCCAACGCAAACCTGGCACTGTCCAGGGTGTGCGGGGGAGGCGTCGTGAACAGGACCGCGATGTCGACGTCGCTCTCTGGCCGCGCGGTCCCGCCAGCGACCGAGCCGAACACGTAGGCAGCCGCCACGTCCGGGTGGGCGGACAGCACGTCGGCGAGGCGCGGCGCGATCGGAGTCACTAGCCGATTATAGGTGCCCTCCGGCGCGGATGACGCGTGTCGGCGCGCGGCGCCCTTGGCCCTGAAGGGACCTCCGGACACGCGATCAAAGCTGCGACGGCGCTCGATAGCCACTAGGATCCCGGAGAAGATGACGCCGGTCACAGGGTCAGGCCGATCCCGATTGCGCCCCGGATGCGTCTCAGCCACTGTGTCACTGCCGCCTTCTGTGAATCCAGATCTCGTGTCCTGCGCTCCGGCACGGCAAGACCGTCGGCGCCACCACGTAGTCTGACGCACTTTGTAGTACAAAGTGCGTGGTTGTGACGCGAAGCGCCTCGATGGAGACTGCATGGTTCGAGACTCGCCGGGCGAATTGGACTGACGCCGAACATCTTGCGGCGGCACACGTCGACTCGATCCGTTCCATCGGCGCCAGGTTCTACACGGCTGAGATCGTCGACGACTGGTGCGACACACTCACAGACGATGTCTACGTGAGGGCCATGCAACGAGGTGAGGTGTTTCACATCGCGGTCGGGACCGGTGCTGACATGCCTGGGGTGCTAGGTTTTGCCTCGCATCGGGTTGACGGGACCCAGCACCGGACCGCCGTGTACGTTCGCGGTGCCGCCGCGCGGCGCGGGGTCGGCTCCGCGGTGTTCCGGTCGGCCGAGGCAGAAGCCATCGCCGCCGGAGCACGTACGATCCACGTGGCAGCCTCACTGGCGGCGGTCGAGTTCTACAGATCCAACGGCTTCTCTGAGGTCCGTCGGGGAGAGCACCGCCTGCGGTCCGGGCGGGAGTTGGCGTGCGTGTTCATGCGAAAGCGTCTGGAAAGATGACGAGGAGGTCTTCCGTGCGTCACCCATCGCATCGGCACCCAGCGGGGCTGCCTTGTGCTGCCGCCCTCACCGCGGCGACCATCCTGGCCGCGGCGCCGTCGGCCCAGGGGCCCTATCTCCACTTGAACCCGGTTGTCGAGAAACTGACGCAGGGGGAGCACGTGTTCGGCGTCAGTACCGCCGATCTGTCCCTTCAGAACGCCCGCGCCCTGGCGGACGACCCGACGATCGACTACGTGTATGTCGACATGGAGCACAATCCGCTGCGTTTCGAGCAGCTCGAGCAGTTCGTGGCCTTCCTGGCCGGCGCCGACCGGGCGGGCGCCGTCGCGCGAGGGACCCTGCAGGCGCACCCGGCGGTGTTCGCCCGCTTTCCGCCCTACGGCTTCGAGCAGACGCAGTGGATGGTCAAGCATGCGCTCGACCTCGGGCTCATGGGGATCCTCGTCAACAATATCGAGACACCCGAGCAGGCCGAGAACATCGTCCGCACGATGCGGCCGCGGCAGCTCCGGTCATCGACGATTCCCACTCCGCCGGGGGTGCGCGGCACGCTCCTCTGCGGTTTCTGGGGCGTCGACGGCGCCGAGTGTCGACAACGGGCGGACCTCTGGCCCCTCAATCCGCGCGGAGATCTGCTGTTCTGGCCGATGATCGAAACACGGCTGGGGGTGGAGAATGCCGACGCGATCGCCCAGGTGCCTGGGGTCGGCGGCTTCTATCTCGGCGCGGGGAGCGATCTCAGCTCGTCGTATGGCGCGGAGAGCCCCAGCGACCCCGACGTGGTCGCTGCACTCACGGAGGTCATGCGTGTCTGCCAGATCCGGGCCATCGCGTGTGGCGGCACGGTCAGCGCGACCAACGCGGCCCAGCGGATGGCGGAGGGCTACCGCATCCTCAACTTCGGCGGGGCGAACGGTGGACTGACCGAAAGCAACGCCGCGGCGCGCGACGCCGTGCTGGCGGAGAAAGCGCGACGTTGAGCGTTGGTGTCGCGTCTCAGATCCGGCCGTATGTCCCGGGCGGGGCGTGCCGTCTGGCGGCGTTGTTCATACTGCCGGTCTGCGTCGGGCCGGGGCCTTGCACGAGGTCACCGAGGCCGCGTGTGCCGGCTCGCGGCTACCGGGACCCCGGCGCCGCGTCCCGGAGGCCGGCGGCAGCCAGGATGTTGTACAGGCCGTAGTTGCCTTCGTGGCATGCGTACTCGAACACCTCGGCGTCGTTCCTCGCCATTGGCACCGTGAAAACCCACGGCCGCGTCCAGGTTGCCGGGTCGTCCACCGTCACCGCGTAGGTGAGCGTGCCGGCGTCGGCGCGGGTGAAGCGCTCGACGACCCGCAGCGTGTCCGTAGCGCCCCGGAACGCGCCACTCCGCAGGTTCGTCGTCTCCACCACCAGCGTGTCGCCGTCCCAGCGACCGCGCGAACTGCCGGCCCAGAGCCGAATCGCCTCCGCTGGCTGCGGGCGCCCGTCCAGCGGGACGACGCGCGCGTCGTGAATCATCTCGTTGAGGATCACCACGTAGCCCGGCGACTGGAAGAGCTGCACATTGTTGTTGTAGGCGCTGGGCTGCATCGGCGGCCCCGCGTTGAAGCCCCGTGTGCACCGCACCCCATCACCTAGGTCTTCGACCCAGCCACCGATCGGCGGCTCGTCGGGGCCCACACCCTGCCGCGCCTCACGGCGCGCCGCCTGCGCGCGCTCGGCCTCGGGTGTCAACGGGGGGATGCTGCCGTCCGCGGGATCGACGATGAGGGACGTCCGGGGGGTTGTCACGGACGTGCCTTCGTCGAACCAGAAGTCGTTGTAGGGAACGATGTCGCCCTGAGCCACCCTGGCGGCCCGTTCGGAGGTGGGGGTGTCGCGGCTCCGGCGCCGGATCGCGTCGGCCGAGAACGCCGCCGCTTGTTCTTCAGAGAAGACCTCCTGCACACCGAGGGTCGAGGGTCGCTCCATCGGGGTGAGGCTGCGGAAGTCCCAGACGCCCTGCAGGTCGGGGGCGCCCCACGCGGTGCGGGGTACGGCCTGTTGCCCGGCGGCGCCGAGCGGCATCAGCACGACGGCGAGGGTCGCGGCGGCGGACGACAAAGATCGAAGATGCATGAGATGTCTCCCTTCAGTCCTCATGATCCCACGGATTGGGGTCGTCAGCGTGGCGGTCACGCGTTCACGGTGGAGCGTAACACACCCGGCGGACCCGCAGCCGCAGCACCGACGAGGGCGGCGAGGAGCGCAAGATCATCCCGGTGCGATGGCGTCCCCATGATGGTGAGGTCGAGGTCAGAAGAACTAGCTCGACCGACGCTTTGATGCCCCAAGGGGGACGCGGGCTGGTCGTCGTTCTCGCGAACCTTGACTGACGAGGTGCAGCTGTCGGAAAGCGAGACGACTAGAACCGATTGCGGAATCCGACGAGGACGCCCCACAGCGTGCGCTCGAACTGGGTTCCGGGCGGACCGCCAAATTCCTCCGACGAGAATGCCGTGTTGAGGGCGGCCCCGTACAGGCTCACCTCCGGATGCCAACCGTCCGCGATGTCGGGCAGCCACAACGACACCCGCGCCGAGGCGCCTACCTTGTTCCGATTGGGGCCGTCGCCCGAGGCGAAGGTCCGATAGTAGGCGACGGCTCCACCCAGTCCCAGATGGACGTACTCATTGTCGCCAAAGAACCAGTACTCGATCCCCGGTTCAAAACTCAGCAGTTTCGCCGTGCCAGGTGCCACGGTGTTGTCGCCCCAGACGAAGCTCGGCTCGAACAGTATCCGCAGCGGCTTTTCCCGGACGTCCGGCGACTTGACCAGCCAGAGGCACGGTCCCCCGGGGTCGCAGTCCAGCTTGAGGGTGACGCCCCCGAAGGGACCGGGACCACTCAATTGATGGATCCAACGAATGAACGCCTCACTCTCCTGCGCAGAACCGAGGACACAGGCCGCCGCCAACGCCACACTCGCGAATCGGAGTCGCATGGGCCCCTCCTCCTTCCGGGTTGCCGACAGGATACCCCCTTACGGCGCGTCATCAAAGATGTTCTGCCGAGCGACGGTCTGCTGCCGGACCACCCCTGGGTCGTCGGCGGACACCGTGAGCGCCATCCCGCCCGGACGCTGGACGACCCACAGGACAAGCCGGTCGGTCTGGTCGGATACCAGAAATGCCGCGCGGCCGTTGTAGGTCACCGGCTCGCTGTCGTTCACCCAGACCAGCGACCATGGGGCAACCTGCAGCAGCAGCGCGCAGGCCACGGCGGCCGCGCTCACGATCTTGAACAACCGGATGACCCCGCGGTTGTCGGCCGATGGCTGGAGCGGGCGGAAGACTGCCACCCAGCCCGCGCCGACGCCGAGAGCCACCGTGGCGCCGCCCCAGGAACAGACGGTGTGGTAGGTCTCGTTAGCCGTGCCGAGAATGGCCGTATCGGTCATCGTACCGGGCGGCTGCTCCACCATCTGCCCGATTGCCGAGAAGAGCGGCCAGGAGAACCAGGCCAGGACGGCGACCGACGCCACGGCGGCAAGCCCGAACGTCGACGCCCGCAGGGTTGCGTCGGCCGTGGTCACGCGCCGTGTGATGCGCGCCGTCAGCCCTTCGCTCTGGCGTCTGTGACCCGTGCCGAAGGACCAGGACTTGACCAAGGGTGCCACAAGTCTGAATGCGCCCAGCACCACTGCCACGGCGGCACCGTCGAGCAGCATCCAGAACGCTACCGGAATCATGGCGCGGCCACCGAGAATGAGCGAGTCGGCGACCGATGGGATCGAGGGGATCCGCAGCGCCAGGTTGAAGGTCATACCGGTGACGAACCCCAGGACGCCCAGCACGAGCATGGCCACCGCACCACCAATCGCCAGTCGGGCGACGCCGGCGACGACGTCCAACCGGCTGGCAATCTTCTGAAGCGACTCGGAATCCCTGTTGCGCTCGTCCTGCCGACTCGAGAGGGGACCGCTCGCATCGGGTGCGGCGGGGGTCGGGTTGGTGAACGGGCCCAGCCGCCGGATCTCCCGGACTTCGGTCGCGCCCGGTCCCTCATGGGCGTCCGCGCTGATCGTTTCGAGTGCCGCGCGCACTTCACTGGCTCGCTCGTAGCGTTGCGTGCGCTCCTTGGCGAGACAGCGAGCGACCACGGCCTGGAGGCCTCGGGGCAGCGACGAGGGGAGCGGGAGCGGGGGGTCCCGCAGGATCGCCGCGATGGTCTCAGAGTCCGTTGCGCCGGTGAACGGCAGGCGGCCCGACGCCATGCGCCACACCAGCACCCCGAGCGACCAGATATCGCTGCGTTCGTCCGCAGGGTAGCCTCGGAGCACCTCGGGTGCCATGTACGGAATGGTCCCGGCGATCAGCTCGCCTGTCGTCCGGGTGACGCCATCGGTCGCGGTCGTAGCCGTGCGTTCGGTGTCCGAGACGCGCTTCGCGAGACCGAAATCGAGCACCTTCGGTTCGCCACCCGCGTCGAACACGACGTTGGACGCCTTGAGATCCCGGTGAATGACGCCTCTGGCGTGCGCGTGCGCCAACGCGTCGGCAATCTGGGTGGCGTAGCGAAGCAGGGCGTCGAGGCTCAACCCGATGCCGTCCCGGTCGAGATGCTGGCTGAGCGAGCCGCCCTCGAGATACTCCATGACGATGAAGGGCTGTCCATCGTGGACGCCCACGTCGTGGATGGTGCAGATGTGCCGATGTTTGAGCGCCGCCGCCGCGCGCGCTTCGCGCTCGAGCCGTCGATGATCTTCGGGGCCGTCCCCCTTGTCCACCCGAACCACCTTGATGGCGACTGACCGGTGGAGGCGGGTATCCCTGGCTTTGTACACCTCGCCCATCCCCCCGGCGCCGAGGGGCGCTTCGATCTCGTAGGGGCCCAGACGGGCGCCGACGTTGAGACTCATGACTGATCTGGAGAACGAGACGAGTATACCTGCCGCGGTTGGGGATGTAGTCCGCATTAGGCCCCCCAATGAACAGAACGCCCGCATCTTGCACGTCGGCCCGACGCCGAGCGGAGAACGGCACCGCCGCGCCGCAGGGCCGCCCACGACTATAATCGGGCCAACGCATGTTCGATTCCCTGGGGGAGGAAGACCGATGACTCGTTCCGTGATCACGGTGCTGCTGTCGCTCGCGCTCGCGTCCTCGGCGTCGGCCGAGGTGGTGCGGATCGAGGTCACCTCGCGTGGCCCGGTGGCCGACGGGCGCCCCTACGGCCTCGCCGGTGGCTTCGAGCGGATCGCCGGCACGATCCACTTCGCGGTCGACCCGCGCAACCCGGCCAACCGGGTCGTTGCGGACATCGACCGCGCGCCGCGCAACCCCGACGGCAAGGTCGAGTTCCAGGCCGACTTCTACCTGATCAAACCGGCCGACGTGACCCGCGGCAACGGCACCCTCCTCTACGAGGCCTCGAACCGCGGCGGCAAGGGGATGCTCGACTACTACAACAACGCCCGGGGCAGCCTGGCCCCGGCGACCGCCGAGGAGATGGGCGACGGGTTCCTGCTCGAGCAGGGCTTCACGCTGCTCTGGCTCGGCTGGCAGTTCGACGTCCCGCAGCGTGACGGGCTGGTGCGCGTCTACGCACCGGTGGCCGTCGGCGCCGACGGTCGCCGTATCACCGGGCTGACGCGAAGCGAGATCATCGTGACCGAGCCCGCCGCGGACCGGTCGCTGGCCGACCGGGGCCACCAGGCCTACGCGGCGACCGACCCCGACGACCCGGCCACCGTGATGACCGTCCGTGACACGGTCGAGGGAGAGCGCCGCGTCGTGCCGCGCGCCACCTGGCGCTTCGCCCGGCGTGACGACTCGGGCGCGCTCGTCGACGACACGACCATGGTCGCCCTGGACGGCGGGTTCCAGCCCGGCAAGATCTACGACGTCGTCTACGTCGCCGCCGACCCGCCGCTGGTCGGCCTCGGTCTGGCGGCGGTGCGTGACGCCGTGTCGCGCCTCAAGCACGGTGGGGCGCCCGAGATCGGTATCCCGGCCGGCGCGATCGACCACGCCATCGCCTGGGGCGTCTCGCAGAGCGGCCGCTTCCTGCGCACCTTCCTCTATCACGGCTTCAACGGCGACGAGGCGGACCGCCGGGCGTTCGACGGGGTGATGGCGCATGTGGCCGGCGCCGGCCGCGGCAGCTTCAACCACCGCTTCGCGCAGCCGTCGCGCGCCGGCCACCCGTTCCTGAACAAGCTCTACCCCAGCGACGTCTTCCCGTTCAGCGACGTCGAGCAGACCGACCCCGAGACCGACATGCGCGACGGGCTGCTCTCGGCGATCAGACCGGCGCATCTGCCCAAGGTGTTCCACACCAACTCGTCCTACGAGTACTGGGGGCGGGCGGCCTCGCTCGTGCACACGACCATCGACGGCGCCGCCGACAGCCCGTTGCCCGACAGCGTACGGGTCTACACCTTCGCCGGGGGACAGCACGGACCTGGCGCGTTCCCGCCGCGGCAGACCAGCGGTCAGCAGCTCAGCAACCCGAACGACTACTCCTGGTTCCTCCGGGGCCTGCTGCTGGGCATGACCCGGTGGGTGGCCGACGGCACGCCGCCGCCGCCCAGCGTCTACCCGCGCATCGCCGACGGCGACCTGGTCCCGCCCGACCGCCTGCGCTTCCCCGCGGTCCCCGGCGTCAGTCGGCCCGGCACCCCGCATCTGGCCTACCGCGTCGTCTACGGACCTGAGTTCCGCTCCCGCGGCATCGTGACCGTCGAGCCGCCCGAGGTGCTGTCGGCCTTCCCGATCCTGGTGCCGCAGGTGGACCAGGACGGCAACGAGACCGCCGGGCTGATGATGCCTGAGGTGGCGGTGCCGCTGGCGACCTACACCGGCTGGAACAACTTCCACGCCGGGGCGGGCCCTGTCGACGTGCTGTCGAGCATGCAGGGGTCCTACATCCCCTTCCCCCGCACACCGGCCGAGCGCGCCGAGCGCGGCGACCCACGGCGATCGATCGAGGAGCGCTACGCGAGCCGGGCCGAGTATCTGGGCCGGGTGTCGGAGGCGGCGGTGGCGCTCGCCGACGGGGGCTATCTGCTGCCGGAGGACCTGGCGCCCATCATCACCCAGGCTGGCCGGCACTGGGACTACCTGATGGAGGACGACTCGGGGCAGCAGTGACAGTGGCCGGCGCGGTGGTGGTCGAGACCTGGCTGGAGGAGCTGAAGCGGCTGGTACCAACACCATGACCAGACACATGCTGATCGCCTGCGTCGGCCTTTTCCTGGCCCTGCCACCTGCGGTTGCGGCCCAGCCCACGGTCGGCGACACGCCCACGCGTGCCAGGGCCGAAGACGGCCGCTACATCAGCTGGCGCGAGCACATCATCGACGAGCCGGCGACCGCCGGGTTCAACCTGAGCGGCAGCGACGGCCTGGTAATGGCCGACCTCGACGGCGACGGGTTCGAGGACATCGTCTCGGTCCACGAGTCGGACAGCGAGTACGACTCCGCCGAGCCGGACCCCGACTTCGACGTCGGCACCGACGGGCACGTCCGGATCGCGTTCGGATCGGCGGACCCCGACGTCTGGACCAACGTCACCCTGGCCGAGGGGGCCGACGCGTCGGCCGCCGAAGACGCGGCCATCGCCGACGTCAACCGCGACGGGCACCTCGACGTGATGGTGGCCGCCGAGCTGGCGCACCTGATCTATCTCCAGAACCCGGGCGCCACCGCCCGCACTGCGCGCTGGCCGCGGCTCATCCTGCCGATGACCAAGGGGCAGGGTTCGTATATCCGCGTCTTCGCGGCCGACCTCGACGGCGACGGCCGGCCTGAGGTCACCGCCGCGAACAAAGGTGCCCAACGGCTGGGACCGGCGGACTTCGCTCGGTCGACCCCCGTCGTCATCTACCAGGTGCGCGGCGACCCGCTGCAGGGTGAGAGCTGGAGCGAGACCCAGCTCGGACGCTACAGCGTGCCGCAGAACGCCGAGCCGGTCGATCTGGACGGGGACGGCGACCTGGACATCGTGGTCGGCACCCGGGGCGAGAACCGGCTGGTGTTCTTCGAGAACCTGAGCCGGCCGGGTCATCTCGAGTTCCGGGAGCACGCCATCGGCATCAACGGCGCCAGCGCGGCCGGATTCAATCTGGATTACGCCGACCTGAACGGCGACGGCCGGCTGGACATCATCGGCGCCGCCAACGGCGGCCTGGCCTGGCTCGAACAGCCCGCGCTCGTCGACGACGCCTGGAACGCCCACCGTATAGGCACCTTCGCGCCCGACAGCATGACGGGGCTGGAGATGGCCGACATCGACGGCGACGGCGACCTGGACGTCATGGCCGGCAGCTACAGCGGAGGCACCCGGGAGGACGACGGGGACGTCACGGTCGACGACCCGCTGGGACGCATCGGCTGGTTCGAACACCCGGGCGGCGACGGCACCGGCCCGTGGACCCGCCATGACGTCTCGCGTCGGAAACGCGGGATGTACGACAAGTTCATCGCGCATGACGCGGACGGCGACGGCGATGTCGACTTCTTCGGCACGCGAGGCAACAGCGCGCCCTACGACGGGGTGTACTGGCTGGAGCAGGTCCGCAGCGACGCCCCGCGCCCCGCGTTCGAGCCGGCGCGGTCCGAAGACAGCCCGGAGATGCCGCTGGTGTGACCCTCGACTCGATCTACGCAGCGGTTGGGGCGGGAACTGAAGATCTTCCAGAACGTGGTGCTGCCGGGCCCTACACTGATCCTCACCCGGTCTTTCGCCGGTGTTCCGTCGCGATCTGGCGCGCCACCATGATCCAGACGCCCGTCAGCACGACGTTGACCCAGGCGAACCCGGCCACGGTGAGCCCGATGGTCGTGCCGACGAAGACGAGCAGCGCCTGCAGCACATCGCCGACCCGGGCGCAGAACGTGTCGATGGCGGCTTTGGCCTTGTACCTCGCTTCCCGCGACGTCGGCAGGAACAGCGCGTGGCGGATCGTGTTCTGAATCGAGTAGTCCTTGCTGTTCTCCAGCGCCTTGCCGATCCCGATGACAATCAGAATGGGAATGGTGGCGATGACGGCGTAGTTGAAGAACGCGAGCATCGGGAGGATGAACAGCGACCCGCGAATGCCCAGGTACTTGAACGCCCGCGACGTGACGAAGAGCTGCAGCACGAGCCCCAGGATCGACACGAGGCTGTCGAACCCGGCCAGGAACAGCGAGACGAACCGCTGTTGTCCCGACTGGTCGGTGAATTCCGCGCCACGAGTTTCGACGAGGGTGTTGAGCAGGAACCCACCGGTGGTGTTGACGACGTTGAGCAGGATGATGAGGACGGCGATCCATGTCAGATAGCGATCCCTGAGCACCAGCTCGAACCCGCCCTCGGGTCCAAGGACCTCTTCGCTCACACGTTCCGCCTGCCCGGTCCGGGCCACCGCGCGGCGATTGACGACGACCGTGATCCCCAGCGCACAGGTCAGGACCGCGCCCGCCAGGAGCATGAGGGTGTACGGCGTGAACTGCAGCTGGGTGACGAGCGGTCGGATGGCCAGCGCGCCGAGCACCGCGCCTGCCGAGGCGCCCACGCCGATGAGCGGAAACAGCCGTTTCCCCTGCTCCTCGCTGTACAGGTCGTTGGCGAACGACCAGAACTGGGCGACGACGAAGACGTTGAAGACGCCAAGCCAGATGTAGAACACTCCGCCCTCGCGAGCGCCGGCCTGGCCCACGAAGGAGAAGATGACGAGGTTGACCCCGAAGAAGAGCGTGGTGGTCGTGATCAGCGGAATGCGCGCGATCCGGGTCGCCAGCCAGCCGTACAACGGCACGACGAGGAACAGCAGCAGCGCCTGGCCTCCGGCTGCGTAGGCCGCCAGTTGTGCACCGCTGAGGCCAAAGGGCGCGTCCTCGGTGAGAATCAGCGTCTGGCGGACATTCCTGAGCAGGTAGTAGGCCGCCAGGATCAGGAAGCTGGCTCGCCGAAGGGTTCGCGACCGGAGCCAGCGTTCACGAGGCGACGTTACTG
>SXOW01000285.1 GCA_005778315.1 Acidobacteriota bacterium | reverse complement strand
GACGCCCGTCTCCGTGATCGGGCTGAGCGCGAGTTCCGCGGAACCGAGGTTGGAGAGCACGAGCAGCAACAGCATGGAGATGCCGACGCCGCCCACGTTTGCCTGGACGCCCATGACCTCGCCCAGGAGGTCGCCGACGAACACGCCGACCAACATGCTGAACGATAACAACGCGACACCGTAAATCACCACAGCTGTTCCCCCCTTCTATCCCCGTGGCCTCCGCGACGCGGCTGCGGCCGGCACGCTTAGCCAAACGACGTTATCCGATCCGGGCCGGTCCGACAACGAGCGCGAATTCAGCCGTGTTTGGGCGGGGCACGGCTATACTCCTCGCCACATGGATCCAGCCACACTCTCGCTGGTCGCGCTGGCGATCGCGATCGTCGTCAGTTGCACGATTCGACTGCACGTCGGAATCCTCTCCATCGCCCTTGCCTGGATCGTTGGCGTCTATATCGCCGGCATGAGCGCACGGGACGTGATGGCCGGATTTCCAACGTCCCTGCTTATTACGTTGGCTGGGGTCACGTTGCTCTTCGCGCAGGCCCAGGCCAACGGCACGCTAGACCTGCTTGCCCGCAAGGCGGTGCGACTGTGCCGTGGCAATGTCGGTGTGATGCCGATGATGTTCTTCGCGTTGTCGTTCGTGCTCTCGTCCATCGGCCCGGGGAGTATCGCGTCGACGGCGTTGATGGCGCCGATGGGGATGGCCGTGGCCGGCCAGGTTGGTATCCCGGCGTTCTGGATGGCCATCATGATTGGTCACGGCGGCAACGCCGCGGCGCTCTCGCCGTTCGCGCCAGCGGGCATCATCGTCAACGGGGTCATGGAAGACATCGGGCTCGGTGGCCACGAGATGGCAAACTATCTCCACAACGCGATGGCGCACATCGTGGTCGTGTTCGCCGGCTATCTCCTGTTCGGCGGGTGGAAACTGCTGTCGCGTCGTCACGACCGTGCGTTGGAGATGCCGACCGCCGACGGCGAAGGCTCTACGGTCGCGGGGCCGTTCGAAAGAAATCACTGGATCACCATCGGCGTCATTGGTGCCCTCCTCGCGGCGGTGGTCGTGCTCGACGTCGATGTCGGACTGGGCGCCTTCGCCTGCGCGATTGTGCTCGCCCTGCTCAAGGCGGCCGACGAGTCAGACGCCGTGAACCGGATGCCGTGGAGCGTCATCATGATGGTCTGCGGCGTGACCGTGCTCATTTCGGTGCTCGACGCCACCGGCGGGCTCGCGCTGTTTACGCGCATCCTGGCCGGCATTTCGACCGCCGACACAGTCACCGCCATCATGGCGTTTACGACCGGGTTTATCTCGATCTACAGCAGCACGTCGGGCGTGGTCCTGCCGGCGTTTCTCCCGACGGTGCCCGATCTGGCCGCACAACTTGGCAACGTGAATCCCCTCGCGATCGCCTCGTCCATGAACATCGGCGCGCACCTCGTCGACGTGTCGGCGTTGTCGACGCTCGGTGCGCTGTGCATGGCCGCCGCGCCCAAGCACGTAGACAGTCAGAAACTGTTCAACCATCTCATGGTCTGGGGGCTGTCGATGACGCTCGTGGGCGCCGCGATCTGCTGGTTCTTCTTCACGGCGCTCGGCGTCGGT
Source organism: Acidobacteriota bacterium (assembly GCA_005778315.1). GTDB lineage: Bacteria > Acidobacteriota > Vicinamibacteria > Vicinamibacterales > UBA8438 > UBA8438. The sequence continues at coordinate 1,853 of SXOW01000285.1, read as the reverse complement.
CTTGGCTAGGTGCGCATGCGAATCATCATCATCGGGGGCGGCGAAATCGGCTATGCACTGGCGCAGGCGCTGTCGTCCGATCATGAGTTATCCCTGGTAGACAACGCCCCTGCCGTCGCCGACCGGTTCGGTCCGCTCGATGTGCAGTTCCTGACCGGTAGTGGGACGAGCACCAGCGTGTTGGAAGAGGCTGGCGTACAGGGGTGCGACCTGCTGATCGCATGCACAGGTCTCGACGAAGTGAATGTCGTCGCCTGTGCTCTGGCCAACCAGCTTGGCTGTCAGCGGACCATCTGCCTCGTGTCCCGTGAAGATTTCGTGCACGCCGAGGGTGACCGCGACAGCCTGAGCGAGCATTTTGGGATCGACCAGGGTCGGCCGGCTGGAAGTGTTGACCGTGCTCGCGCTGCTGCGGATCGAAGTCTGGCGCTCGGCGCACTGGCGGTCATAGTGGGGGGAACGTCCATCTGTAGAGGCATCGACCATGCTGCTGTTTCTGGCGCATCACGGGGACGCGGTCAGTCCGGTCGAGGACCCGCAGCGCCCGTTGTCACAGCTGGGCCGCGCGCAGGTCGACCACCTGTCGAGCCAAGCGGCGGAGCGGGGTGTGCGTCCCGCTGTGATCTGGCACAGCGGCAAGCTGCGTGCGCGCCAGACCGCGGAGGCCTACTGGAGGGCATGCAATCCGCTGGCCGATTTTTCGGCGGCCCGATGGATGCAGCCGGATGACCCGCCCCGGATTGCCGACCTGCTGCTCGGCGAGACCCGAGACATCATGCTTGCCGGTCACCTGCCGCACCTCGACCGGCTTCGTCGGCACCTGCTGGGCGAGTCATCGGTCGGCTCCGCGCACTTCCCACTCAATGGGTTGGTGGCGCTGGAGTCTGACGAGGCAGGATGGCATGCTCGGTGGCAGCTGGACGCAGCTCGAACGACCTGAGACAACAGTTCCGACCCCGCTATTCACTGGGGAACTGGGAGCGCGACGCGGCCAGCTGTGCCTGCAGGAGTGCCCAGGCCCGGGCCACGTGTCGCTCGGTGGTGCGGATGTGTCCAACCGCCAGCCGCAACGCGAACTGGCCCTTGAGGCGCGTGTGTGAGAGGAAGACCTCGCCCGTGGCGTTGACGCCGTCCAGGAGCCGCGCGTTGAGAGCATCGAGGGCGGCTTCGTCGTCCCGCATCTCGTGTGGCCTGGCACGGAAGCACACCACCGAAAACGGCACGGGGGCCAGTCGTTCGAACGTCTCGCTGGCGTCGACCCACGCAGAAAACAGTGTGGCGAGCCGGATGTGGTCAGCCAGCCGCTGGCGCATCCCGTCCGCTCCGAAGTGTCGGAGGACCATCCACAGTTTCAAGGCCCGGAACCGTCGCCCGAGTTGCACGCCGGTGTCCATCAGGTTGCGCCCCTGGTCGCCGTCGGGTGTCTGTGCATCCGGTGTCTGTAGATAGGGCGGGGTCACCGAGAACGCGTCTCGTACCCGGTCCATGCGCCGGCAATAGAACGCGCTGAGGTCGAACGGCGTGAACAACCATTTGTGGGGGTTGACGACGAACGACGCGGCGCGGTCGCATCCATCCACGGTCGCCTCGAAGCCTGGGATCATCGCCGCAGCGCCGGCATAGGCCGCGTCCACATGGAGCCACAGCCGCTCGCGGTCGCAGATTTCCGCGATCGCCGTCACCGGGTCGACGCTCGTGACCGCAGTCGTTCCCACCGTAGCGACCACCGCCAGCGGTGTGACGCCCGCGCGGCGATCGGCGGTGACGGCCTCGGCCAACCGGTCTGGCCGCATCCGGAATTGCGAGTCCGCTTCGACACGACGGAGCGCATGCAGGCCAAGCCCCAGCATGAT
>SXOW01000284.1 GCA_005778315.1 Acidobacteriota bacterium | reverse complement strand
TGCCGCCGGCGCCAGGGTGGATGGTCAGGATGGCGTTCTTGTCGTCGTGCTCCCCGCCGAGCAGCTTCTTGATTTCGCCGGCGTCGACTTCGGCGTCGAGCCCATCGAGCCCAGCCTGCAGCTCGTCAGCGACATCTTCCCCGTCGCCGGCCCAATCGACCAGCACCTGGAGGTCGGCCGCCTTCCGCCGGAGAGACTCCGAGAGGTCACGCTCCCCCTGCAACCAGCGTCGGCGCCGCAGGACGTCTTGGGCCTGTTCGGGTTGTTTCCAGAAATCAGGCGCGGCCGCCTGCGCCTCCAGCGCGGCCAGCTCCTGTGCTAGGTCAGGCGTGTCAAAGATAGCCGCGCAAGGCGGCCGACCGCTCCACGAGTGCTTCGTACCGTCGAATCTGATCTTCGAGTTCCACTGCCACGGTGATGCTCTCCCTCGACTTACAGCTGAATGACCCAGGGCCTCAGGCGCTGCTCTTCTTCCAAGCGGCGCTGCGCCTCCTCCGCTTCTGCCCGCTCCTCATACGGGCCCACGATAACGCGGAAGAGCGCGACCGGTGCGTCTTCAGCCGGGGCAACCACGAACGCGGGATAGCCGGACGCGACCAGATCGTTCGCCACCCGATCGGCCTCGTCGCTCTCCCGCAACGCTGTCACCTGGAGGACAAACAACCCGGGGGCGGCAGCGGGCGCGGCGGCTTCCTCCTCGACCACAGCCACGGGCGGGGGCTCGGGGATCGCCTCGTTCGAGGCGGGACTCGTCGCGTCGGCCACGACCTCGTCGTCGGGAGCAGACGCGTCGGTCTCGTCAGCTCGCAGCGTATGGGACTCCTCAACTGACTCGGTCCCGTTCAGTCGCTCGAAATAGCTGAGATCGGCCAATGCTGACGACGAGTCGCCGCCTGCGGTCCCAGGTTCAGCCTCACCCAGCTCGTCGAGTTCGTCGAGCTCACCAGGCCCACCCAGCTCGGATATCGCGACCTGGCCGTGGTCAGCGGCCAACAGGTCAGACGCCCCGGCACCGCGGGCTCGGGTCACTGGCACACCGCGACCAACCAGCACACCGCACAGGAAGACAATCACGGCGACCACCGTCGCCATGATCGCCAAGAAGACCAGCTGTTTGGCGCTGGGGGCCGACTCACTTAGAGGGCTGTTCACCATCGGCGCCAGCCGTTTTCTTTGGCTGCAAGAGATTCAGGAACTCGACGGGTAGCGGAAACACGATGGTCGAATTCTTCTCGCCGGCAATCTCGGTCAGGGTTTGGAGATACCGCAAGGTGATGGCCAGCGGCTGCCCGCTCATAACGCTGGCGGCCTGCGACAGGCGCTCCGACGCGTTGAATTCACCCTCTGCGTGGATGATCTTAGCACGCTTCTCGCGCTCGGCTTCGGCCTGTCTGGCCATGGCGCGCTGCATGTTCTCAGGCAGATCCACGTGCTTGAGCTCGACCGCCGAAATCTTGATTCCCCAGGGATCGGTCTGCTGGTCGAGCAGACGCTGGAGGTCCCGATTGAGCCGATCGCGCTCCGACAGCAGGTCGTCCAGGTCAACCTGTCCGAGCACGCTGCGCAACGTGGTCTGAGCCAGCTGCGACGTCGCGTAGGTAAAGCTCTCGACTTCGACGATCGCTTTCGCGGGGTTCATCACGCGGAAATACAGCACCGCGTTGACCTTCACCGAGACGTTGTCACGGGTAATGATGTCTTGCGGCGGCACGTCCATGACAATGGTCCGCAACCCCACCCGCACCATACGGTCGAGCGGCGCGAAGACCAGAATGACGCCAGGTCCCTTGGGCGCGGGCAGCAACTTCCCAAGCCGGAAGATGACGCCGCGCTCGTACTCGTTGAGAATTTTGACTGAATTGGCGAGATACAACGCCACCATGAGCGCAACGATCAAAATGGGACTCATACCTGGTCTCCTTCCGAGCCCGACACGACGGGATGCAGCGGCGCCACCGTCAACGTCATTCCGTCGATGGCCACCACCTTGACGCGCGTGCCTGGCGCAATGGGGGCAGACGCCACCGCCGACCAGATTTCACCATGCGTCGAGATACGACCGCCGGCGTCAGGACCAACGGTGTCGAGTACCTCACCCGACTCGTTGAGCATACCAGCGGTGCCGGTCACGGGACGACGACGTTGGGCACGCAGGCCCAGCCGAGCCAGGAATCCCACAATCAGCGCCAGCGCCAGCATCGTCGACAGTATGTACGGCCAGCCAAGCTGTAGCTCCGGCGCCGGCGAATCAACCACCATGGCCAAACCGAGCAGCATGCTGATGACGCCACCCGCGGCCAGGACCCCGAACGTCGCGGTCACCATCTCGAGGACGAGCAGCACCAACCCGAAGAGGACCAACAGCAGGCCGACATAGTTGACCGGCAAGATCTGGAACGCGAAGAACGCCAGGAGCAGACACAAGCCACCTGCCACGCCAGGCAACACGGCCCCGGGATTCCACAGCTCGATCGTCAGCCCCAGGGTCCCGAGGCTGAACAGCAGCACAGCGATCTGCGGATGTGCGATGGCGCTCAGCAGTCGCTGGCGCCAATCCATCTCTATCCGCTCGATTGGCGCGCCCGCGGTGGCCAACACCTGAGCCCGACCGTCCCATCGCGTGACGCGCCGGCCGTCCAACGCCGCGACCAGCGCGTCGAGGTCGGTTGCCACGAGATCGATCAGTGGAGGTTCGGCTTCGAGCGCCTCCACCTCGGTAAAAGACTGACTTTCGGTGACCGCCAATTCCGCCAATTCCACATTGCGTCCGCGCTGGGTGGCGAGGGACCGGGCGTAGGCGGCCACGTCTGACGCCGCCTTCTCCGAAGCGGCGTCGTCCATGGCCTCACCCGTGCCGGAGACGGGATGGGCCGCCCCGATGTGGGTCCCTGGCGCCATCGCGGCCACATCGGCGGCAATGGTGATGAGGAATCCAGCCGAGGCCGCGCGTGCCCCGCTGGGCCCCACATAGACCACGACCGGCGTCTGGGCTTCGAGAACGCTGGTATTGATGTCTCGGGTGGAGTCGACCAGTCCGCCGGGCGTGCGCAGGACCAGGATTACCGCCGCGGCGCCGGCGGCGTCCGCACGGTTCAGTGTCTGTTCGATGTAAGCTGCCGACGCGGGTTGAATGAGGGCGTCCACCTCAGCCACGAACACCGCAGGACGCGTGGCCGACTGGCCGGCCGACCAGAGCCCCACCGTCCAGGACAGCGCCACCCCTGTGAGCGCGAACCGAGCCGCCAAGCGGGAGCGCGGGCGAGTCATGGACTGGTACCCGGTCGCGCCACGGCCGATCGCCGGTTGCCGACGACGCAACACCGCAGCTGATGCGATCCACCGTATCGCGGCGCGCGCAGGAACGCAAGGCCGCCCAGAGACGCCGCGTCCCAGTCGTCAGGCAATGCACGACGCCGCGACCGACCGTCCGCGGGCTGGTCGGAGTCACTCGGTCCGGAGGACGAGACGGTGTCCAGGATCAGCTCGCACGATGCGTCTCCCGCCGCGCAGCATCGCGAGATCGCCGCCGCGCAGGGCAGGTCGAAGAACTCGAAGTAGCGTTCCAGCAGCGCCGCGTAGAACCCACACAATGGAGCGGGAGCCTGTTCGCGCACGTCACAGAACAATGACCCCTCGATCTCGACCACCGCCGTGCCGCGACGCACCACGCTGTCGAACTGACTCTCGGCGTGCAGCTGACAAACGAGACGGCCGGCCGCGCGCAGCACCGCGCGTATCCGGAGCGCGCGAGGGAGCCGCCGGATCATCGAGCGCTCCACCGGCCCGAGCGTGTCGACCGTCCAGTCTGCGGTGTAGCATCCCGCGCGCCGCACCACCGCATCGTAGTTTGCGCCCTCCTGGCGCAGAAAGCTGAGGACGGCGGTCATCCGGGCCCGCCCCAGTTCCCCTTGGCGGATACGAAGCGGCGTCAGCCAGCTCTCGTAGAACTCGATCCGTTGCGGCATCAGTTCTGTGATGGCCTGGTGCAGACTCGACGGCAGCACCCGCCCAATCTTCGGTTCCGACATCTGCTATCGTTGACCGTGCGGTTCGGACAGGACTGATTTCACCCTACGTAGACGAGTGTGCGGACGGCGGCCATCATCGCGGGGGGCCGGGCACGGCGCCTGGGCGGTCTCGACAAGTGGGCACTGCCCGTGGACGGCAGGCGCATCCTCGATCGGCAGCTCTCGGTGTTGCGCCACGTCGTTGAGCATATTCTGATCGTCACCGACGACCCCCATCGCTTCCGCGGCTCAGGCCTGCGGGTGTGCGCGGATCTTATACCGGGCACGGGGCCGTTGGGTGGTCTCTACACGGCGTTGGTCAGAGCGCCAACCGAGCACGTCGTGGCGGTCGCCTGCGACCTGCCGTTCCTCACAGCGTCGTTCTTGCGCCACTTGGTGGCTCGGATAGGCGCCGCCGACGCGGCCGTCCCACGGAGCGAGGCGGGCCCGCAACCGCTGTGTGCCGTGTATGCTCGCAGCTGCATGGCCCCGATCCGGGCACGCCTGGACCAAGGCGCGCTGCAGGTCTCGGACCTGACGCAAGCGATTGACGTGACCCATCTCGACCCGCCCGAGCTCGCGCCATTCGACCCGGACGGCATCTTGTTCATGAACATCAACCGTCCGAGTGACTATCGCCGAGCGCGCGGCGGCATCGACTAGCGCTTTCACCCCGGAACTCGCCACATGATACTGCCGTTGCACACCCTGCTTCGTGACCGGATCACCGCCGCGCTGGTCGCCCGGTACGAGCTCGATCCGGCCTCGCTCCCGACGATTTCGTTGGAGTATCCCCCGAACCGTGGACTGGGCGACTTGGCGGTCACCGTGGCCTTCGAGCTGGCCCGCACATTACGAAAGGCGCCTCGCGTCATCGCCACGGACATTGCGGAATCGGTCGATGCGGCGGGCCCGTTGGACACGCTCGGACGCCTGGAGGCGACCGGGGCCGGGTATCTCAATGTCTTCCTCGACCGCGCCGCATGCGCGCGTACATGGATCGCCGGGGCCTCGGCCGTCAGGCTCAGCACCGGGCCGAAGACCGTGGTGGAGCACACCGCCATCAACCCCAACAAGGCCGCGCATGTCGGGCACCTCCGCAACGCCGCACTCGGGGATACATTGTGTCGACTGCTGCGATACCTCGGGACCCAAGTCGAGGTGCAGAACTACGTCGACGACACCGGCGTGCAGGTCGCGGATATCGTGGTCGGGCTGCGCGAGCTCGAAGGGAAAGGGCTGGACGACCTCCGCGCGCTAGTCGACGAACCGAGGTTCGACTACTACTGCTGGGACGTCTATGCCCGGGTCACCGAGTGGTATGAGCAGGACGAATCGCGACTCGCGCTACGGCGCGCCACCCTGCACGAGTTGGAGCACGACGAGGAACCGACCGCCAGCCTTGCGCGGATCTTGACGGACCGGATCGTGCGATGTCACCTCGACACCATGGCGCGGCTCGGTATTGAGTACGACCTGCTGAGCTGGGAGGGTGACATTATCCGACTCCAGTTCTGGGCGCGTGCGTTCGAGATCCTGAAGTCCTCCGGCGCGGTCTTCCTCCAGCCGGACGGCCGCCTGGCCGGGTGCTGGGTGATGCCGATCGAGGACGTCGGCGCGGGCGGTGACGCGGAGACGACGCCCGAGACGGAGACCCCAGACGCCGAGCCGCGGGAGCGCGATGCGGACGATCGCCTGAAAGTGATCGTCCGGTCGAACGGCACCGTCACCTACGT
>SXOW01000283.1 GCA_005778315.1 Acidobacteriota bacterium | reverse complement strand
GGTGATCTACGGGGCCGGCATCTCGGACGGCAACCGCCACCACCACCACGACCTGCCGACCCTCCTCGCCGGCCGGGCCGGGGGCCGCATCGCGAGCCACGGTCGACACATCTCGTACGCACCAGAAACGCCGATGGCCAATCTGTTCCTCACCATGCTGGACCACATGGGGATCCACCTCGACGCCTTGGGCGACAGTACGGGCCGCGTGGTCGTCTAAGGGTAGGGACGGTCACGACGCTCCCGGAGGATGCACCATGAGACGCGTCCCGTGCCGACCCTGCCTATTCAGCTGGTTGGCACTGAGCCTCGTTCTCGGCGCTGATGCACCAGCCCAAACCCAGCAGACCGCCCGCGCTGGCGGGACCTTCTACGTCTCCGCTGCCGCCGGCGTGGCGGGCGACGGTAGCCGGCACGCGCCGTTTCATTCGTTGTCCGAGGCCGAGGCCTCGTCACAGCCGGGCGACACGATTTACGTGCTCGGCAACGCGACAGGCAAGACGCTGGACGGCGGCATTGCGCTCAAGCCGCGCCAGAAGCTGATCGGTCTCGGTGTCGATGGCGCCCCCCCACAGCGCCCGCGCGACCGTCCCAGGTTGACCAATTCGGCCTCGCTGCCGGGCGGCATCATCGTGCGCCTGTCGGAACACAACGAGGTGGCGGGCATCCACTTCACGGGGATGCGAAACGCGGCAATCGCCGGGGACGGTGCAACGTATTCCGGCACGTTCATTCATCACGCCACCTTTACCGGGCACGCCGATGAGCACATCGAGCCGCGCCTACTTCGTCCGGACCCAGCACCGCAGCCGGGTCGAGACCATCATTCTGGATTCGACGGCGGACAACATCGGCCGAGGCAACCGCAACTCGGACAGCATCATTTCCTATCTGATGGGCCAGTCGGAACAGGTGATGCTCATCCGCAACTACCGGTTCAACAACACGAACCAGGAGGGTGACGCCTCCAATACCGCGATTGAGGCGTACATGTTCGGGTCGCCGCGACCGGACGAGCCGAACTGGTGCACTGGCTGCACCTTGACGCTCACCATCCTCGACAGCGTGATCGAAAACGCGGTGACCGATCCGATCCAGTTCTCGGACTCCGGCACGAATTCCGTGTTGTCGTATGTCATCCGAAACACCCGGATCGTCGGCGGCGCCCCACAGCAGGGCGACGGCGGTATCTCGGTCAACCTGCAGGACGCCCCAGAGAGCGGCGGCCGCACAACGATCCTGGTGGAGAACACCGACGTCCTCCTCGATCCGGCGTCGGCGAGTGACCCGCGATAGCTGTCCACCGCTGGGACGAGATCCTTTCCGAGTCGCCCTCAAGAGAAAGCGCTTCCCCAGCACGCCGTCCTCCCGAAGGTGCTGCCATAGGTTCCGCAAGCCTGGAACGGGGAACCGCGGCAACCCGCTATAATCAGTGGCTGTCGCCCATCGTCGTCGCTGGCGTCACCATCGGCCGAACCACCACTCGACCACGAGGAGAATCGGAACCCCATGCTCACACACATGCTGCACGCGTACGACCTCCAGCTCAATACCGCCAAGCGGCTCGTCGGGAGCATCCCCGACGCCCTGATGTGCACGCAACCGGCAGGACTGGTCAACCACCCCACTTGGAGTCTCGGGCACCTCATCATGAGTGCGCATGGAGTTGGCCAGATGATCGGTATCGAACCGTCGCCGCCCAAGGGCTGGAGCGAACTCTTCAAGACCGGTGGCACGCCCAGCAGCGACCCGGCCGGCCAGCCAACCAAGGCCGAGCTCCTCGCGGAACTCGAACGGGTACATGACATCTGGAAGACCGCACTCCCCGGTGTCGATGCGGCCGTCCTCGACGCTGAGCATCCCAATGAAAAAACGCGGGCGTACTTTCCAACGGTGGGGGCGATGGTCAGCTACATCATGAGCTCGCACGAGATGGACCACCTCGGGCAAGTCGCCGCGTGGCGACGGGCCGCTGGCCTTGGACCCGCCTGAGCGCGTGACAGCCGTGCGGTTCTCGCAACGACCTCCCACCGAGGTCGTTGCGCTTTTTTCCGTGTCGTCATCCAACACTCTGAGGCGACCGCTGCGACTGCCGCGGGAGCGCTGGCGAGCCGTTTGCACGGACCCGCCGTCGTGACGCCATCCACGCACTCGTCACCCGAACAAGACGCCCAGCTTCACGACGCGCTGGCGCGCTACTGGGGCTACCGAGCGTTCAGGCCCCTGCAACGGGCGGCCATCGACGCCAACCTGCAGGGGCAGGATAGCGTCGTCGTCTTGCCGACGGGTGGTGGCAAATCACTGTGTTTCCAGATGCCCGCCCTGGTGCGCCCGGATCGCGGTCTGGGTCTGGTCGTGTCGCCCCTGCTGTCTCTCATGAAGGACCAGGTCGACGGGCTGGTGGCCAGCGGCATCTCAGCCGCCGCGCTCAACAGCTCGCTCGACGCGGACGAGCGGCGGCAGGTGTATGACGACCTTGACGGCGGGCGCTGTCGCCTGCTCTACGTGACGCCGGAGCGCCTGGTCGGCGACGGCGGCGACAGCTTTCGTAGCCGGCTCCGTGGGTGGGGCGTGAGCTTCGTGGCCGTCGACGAGGCCCACTGCATCAGCCAGTGGGGCCACGAATTCCGACCGGAGTATCGTCGGCTCGCTGAGCTGCGTGACGACTTTCCCGACATCTCGATTCACGCCTTCACGGCCACGGCCACACTCCAGGTTCGAGAGGACATCGCCAAACAGCTCGCGCTCCGCGAGCCGGAGTTCCTCGTCGGGGACTTCGACCGGGCGAACCTCCACTACCGCGTCCTGGTTCGGTCCAGCCTCAAAGACCAGATTCGCCGCGTCCTGGACCGACATCCGAATGAGGCGGGCATCATTTACTGCGTCTCGCGCAAAGAGGTCGAAAAACTTGCCGCGTGGCTCGAGGACGCCGGGCACCG
>SXOW01000282.1 GCA_005778315.1 Acidobacteriota bacterium | reverse complement strand
GATGTCGACCGGGCGCGTGACGCGCTGACGGAGCAACTCGGCACGGCGGGTTTGGATGGCTTCGGCCTCCAGGAGCGACACGCCGCCATCTCCGCCGCGGGCGCGCTCGTCCACTATCTGCGCGACACGCAGAAGGCCAACCTGCAGCACGTCCGGAGCATCGCCTTTCGCCAGAGCGCCGACGCGATGCTCGTCGATCCGCCCACAATGAAACATCTGGAGGTGGTGACCTCGAGCGAGGGGACGCGCGCGGGGTCCCTGCTCGCGGAGATCGACCACACCGTCACCGTGATGGGGAGCCGGCTGCTCCGTGCCTGGCTCCTGCGTCCGCTGTGTCGGCTGGACGAAGTCCATGAACGGCTCGATGCGGTGGAAGACCTCGCGTTTCGATCGGTGGAACGAGGCAAGCTTCGGGAGGTGTTCAAATCGGTGCAGGACCTGGAGCGTCTCGTTGCCCGGGCGGCCATGGGCCGGGCCGGCCCCCGCGATCTCCTGGGCCTCCAGCGGTCGTTGGCCACCATCCCTCGATTCCGGGCCCTGCTCGCTCCACTGGAATCCCCGCTGCTTCAGAGCGTATGCGCCCAACTCGATGAGGTGCCCGACATCCGCGACGCGATCGAAGCCACGCTGGTCAACGAGCCCCCGGCCCTGGCGCGGGACGGCGGCGCCATTCGTGACGGGGTCGACGCGGAGCTCGATGAGCTGCGCGGCATCAGCCGTGGCGGCAAAGAACAGATTGCCGCCATGGAGGCGGCCGAACGGGCGCGCACCGGCGTGGGCTCCCTGAAAATTCGCTTCAATCGGGTCTTCGGCTACTACATCGAGCTCTCGAAGGCGAACCTGCACGCCGTACCGGACGACTATCACCGCAAGCAGACGATCGCCGGCGGCGAGCGCTTTGTCACGCCGGCGCTCAAAGAATTTGAGCGGAAGGTTCTTGGAGCCGACGAGCGGATTCTCGAACGGGAAATCGAACTGTTCGACGCTTTGCGGGACCGCGTCGGGGCGTCAGCTGAACGGATTCAGGACACCGCTCGCGCGCTCGCCCGGCTCGACGTCCTGGCCGGGCTGGCGGAGACGGCGGCGCTCTTCGACTACACCAAACCGCACGTTCACGATGGCGACGAACTCTTGAGTACGGAGGGGCGCCCTCCGGTGGTCGAGCGCAGGGTGGGCCACGCGTTCGTCCCGAACGACGTGTCGCTGAACGCCACCACGCACCAGGTGATCCTGCTGACCGGTCCCAATATGGGCGGGAAGTCGACCTATCTTCGTCAGACCGCGCTGATCGTGCTGCTGGCGCATGTGGGCTCGTTTGTGCCGGCGAATCGGGCCAAGATTCCGATAACGGATCGAATCTTCGCAAGGGTCGGCGCCTCGGACAACATTGCGCGTGGCCAATCGACGTTCATGGTGGAAATGCAGGAAACGGCGAACATCCTCCATACCGCCACGTCTCGTAGTCTCGTACTACTCGACGAGATCGGACGCGGGACCGCGACCTATGACGGCCTGAGCATTGCGTGGGCCGTGGCCGAGCACCTGGCGACCGACACACGGTCGCGTCCAAAGACCCTGTTTGCGACGCACTACCACGAGCTGACCGACATCGCCGATACGTTGCCGAACGTGATGAACTACCAGGTGGTCGCCCGGGAATGGGAAGACGAGATTCATTTTCTGCGCAAGGTGGAGCCAGGGCGGTCGGATCGGAGCTACGGTATCCAGGTGGCGCGCCTGGCCGGGCTGCCCGCCCCGACCATCGCCCGGGCGAAGGAGATCCTGTCCGGTTTGGAGCGCGACGAGTTGTCGCGCGGCGGCCGGCCTACGCTGACCAGCGCACGGACGGAACCACAGGCTCAGCTCGGGTTGTTCGCTAGCGCGGCTCTGTCCGACAGCGTGGTCGAGGCACGGCTACGCGTGGTGGATCTGGACCGCATGACCCCGATGGAGGCGTTGGCGCTCCTGGCGGAGCTGAAGCAGGCATCTGGGGACGGCTGAGCGCCAGGGGCTCCCCTCCCCGTCCGGCGCCCTCGGTCAGCCCGCTGCGACCGCCGGTCCCGCCGCCGGCTCCTGCAGAGTCGCGCAGTGAATGGTCCCCAGACCGAGTACCAGGTCGAGCGCGTGGATGCCCACGACGGTTCTGTTCGGAAACAGTTCACGGAAGATGTGGAGGGCGACCCGATCCGCCGGGTCGTTGAATGTCGGCACCAGCACGACCGTATTCGCGATATAGAAATTGAGATAGCTCGCCGGGAGTCGCTGCGAACCGAACCAAACCGGCCTTGGCATGGGCACAGGTACGACGGTCAATGGCCGTCCGTCGACTCGCACTGCACCTAGCCGCGCCAGGTTCTCTGCGAGCGGCTCGTGATTGACATCGGCCGTATTCGCCTCCACCGCGGCGACCACCGTCCGGGGCCCGACGAAACGAGCGATGTCGTCGACATGACCGTGGGTATCGTCGCCGACGACACCCCGCCCGAGCCAGATGACCTGTGTGACGCCGAGGTAGTCGCGCAGCGCGCGCTCCGTGCCCTGTCGTCCGAGTCCGGGATTGCGTACCTGGATGGTCTCGTGCAGCAGGCACTCTTCGGTGGCGAGCGCGGCACCCGCTCCATTGACATCGATACTTCCGCCTTCGAGCACCACCGGGCGGTCGAGCGTCGTCGCGCGTGGGACGATGCGACGCATCCGCCTTGCCGCTGCGATCCGGGCCGTCACCTGGTCGTCGTCACGCCAATTGTCGTACTTGGCCCACGCATTGAAGTGCCAGTCGACCGCCGCGATCTGTGAGCCACCACTGGCCGCTGTGGTCCGCACGAACGTCCCGCCCGAGTCGCGGACCCAAGACCGGTCCGTCGGCACCTGGTAGCACTCGAGCGCGGTGGCGCCGACCCCGGCCCGGCGCAGTCGGCTCAGGGCCCGACGCTCGTCAGCCACTGAACGGAAGAGCATGGCGACCCGCTCGCTCGCCGCCAGGTGACGGACCAGCTCCACGTAGACCCAGTGGACGGCCGACAACTTGCCAGGCCAGTCTGACGCGTGGTGCGGCCAGGCGATCCACGTGGCTCGATGTGGGGCCCACTCCGCCGGCATGACGCGAGCGGCCGAGGGTGCCCGGTCACTCATCGCTGGTGCGATTGTCCTGCGGGTCGGATGTGGTGGTGGCGGGGTCCAGCCATCTGGAGGACAGACATGCGTAGGTGTCAATGCGTCGGTCGCGCAGGAACGGCCACCCGCGCCGTTGTCGCTCGATCTGCCCTCGCTCACACGTGGCAATGACGATATCGTCCACGGCGTCTGAGCCTTCGGCCAGCACACGCCCGGCCGGATCGCTGATGAACGACTGGCCCCAGAACTGAAGGCCTTCGTCCGGTGGACCTTCATGGCCGACCCGATTCACGGCGGCTACGAATACCCCGTTCGCGATCGCGTGCCCGCGCTGTATCGTGCGCCACGCGTCGTGTTGGGCGGCGCCCTCGCTTGCCCGCTCCGCCGGGTGCCACCCGATGGCGCTGGGATACACCAGGAGTTCCGCCCCCGCCAACGCGCCGAGACGCGCCGCTTCGGGAAACCACTGGTCCCAGCAGATTAGCGGACCGATACGTGCGAATCGGGTCTCGACCACCGGGTACCCGAGATCCCCCGGGGTGAAATAGTACTTCTCGTAGTACCGCGGGTCGTCGGGAATATGGGTCTTTCGGTAACGACCACGCAGCGTGCCGTCAGCATCGAGGACGACGACCGTGTTGTGGTACACCCCAGGGCCACGGCGCTCGAACACGGGCACGATCAGCACCACGCCCAGTTGACGGGCCAACGCGGAGTACCGTCGGGTGATGGGGCCCGGTATCGGCTCGGCTAGATCGAACTGGTCCGGATCCTCGGTCTGGCAGAAGTACTGCGACGCGAACAGTTCCTGCAAACAGATGACCTGCGCGCCACCCACGCCGGCGCGCTCGATCAGGGAATCCGCTTTGTCGAGGTTTGCGGTGACCTGCTGGTCGCAGGTCATTTGGATCAGGCCAACCGTGAACCGGTCTTCTGCCCTGGGCACCTTG
>SXOW01000281.1 GCA_005778315.1 Acidobacteriota bacterium | reverse complement strand
CTCGGTAGACTTCGCCCATCCCGCCGGCGCCGAGTCGGTCGCCCAGTTCGTAGTGTTGAACGATGCGACCGGTGGGCATGCGTGTGCGGTATGCGGGTTCGTCGCCGCGGTTGCGAGCACTCAGGACCGGAAGAACAACGTCAATGGTATCGCGGGTGTGAACGTCCTCACAGGCGCCAAGGCGAATCGTCTACGCGTCTGGTCACGTATCGATCAACGACATGATCAAGTACGGTGCGCTGTGGAGGTCGTGGCGGTGACGTTGGTCCCGGTGCTGTTCATTGCACCGTTGTTCATTGCTTCATTGGCTGACGGCGGGTCGGGGCTCTGACAGGAAGGCCGGCGCCGACGGCGAGGCCAGAGGGCCGGTAGGGACCCTCTGGCTAACCGTCATCGTCAACCAGACACTCGAAATTGGAATGAGGTGTTCCGAAACGGAGCACCTCAAGCCGCTACGTCTAGACCGGGCAGGCCTCGAGTCCGGACACAGCCATGGACACTCCGTCCGCCATCGTAGATACGGTGACGGTTAGATTCAGATCGTATTGACCGCCTGCTGCGCCGCCGGAGACGCGCTGCGCGCGCAGGCTGTAGGACCCAGAGGCTGCGTCCACACCCTCCGCGATACGTGCGCTCGGGAACGTGTCGGAAACCGTCGTCCAGCCAGCACCGGGGCCCTGCTCGATGGCGAACCCTGCGGGTCGCGACACATCGACATCAAGGAAGAGAAGTCGATTGGGGTCGGTGGTCGGTTCGTCCGACAAAGCGGCGGTGAGACTGACCGCGTCGAAGACGATGTTGATGCCGTCGATGGGACTCTCCGTTGGCGTGTCCACGTCCTGAGCCGTGATCGTTGCCGGCGTGGCCCGGACGCATGCGGCGTTCGACAGAGGCGGCGGCGGTGTGGTCGACACCGGTGCAGCCGGGCCGGCCAGGGCAGTCGTATCGGGTGCGGTCGGACTGCCACTGCAGGACCAGATTGGCGCCAGAACGGCCAGCAGGGCGAACGCCAGACCCAGTGCGGATACCCTCCGACCATGTGGCTTGGGTGCCGGCAGGACGGGGTCCTTCCCCGGCGATTGGCGTCGGATGCTGCCTTGTTGACTCATTGGTTGCTCCTTCCGGCCACCCGAGAGTACTCAGTGCGCGGGCTGGCGGCGTTGTCATCGTGTATGGCAAGGGGCCACTCGTAGACGTCTCTGCGTCGCCCTGGCGACAACAGAGCCAAAGCAAGAAGCCTTCCGGAATTGTTGGTCATGCTTTGGTGACCGTAAGTTGCATGTTCATAACGACTTGTGTGTTCTCTTGGTCGTTCCGATCAGCCCGAAAGTCCCGTGTGAGGAGGACTTTTGTCCGGCCCAGATGGACTTGCCTGGAGCACGACGGGCGGGTGACTCTCGAGGGCACGCACGCCGTCTGCTTCGATACCCTGGGCCTCCCCTGCCATTCGCGGCGGGCCGATCGGCGACAGGGGGCGGGCTGAGCATCGTGATATTCTCGAACTCCAGCTGACCGACGCTCCGCGGACTCGCGCTACTGTATTGGCGTCTCTGGCCGATACGTCACACATATGCCGTCGTAGCCTGCATGCCGCGAGCGAGTCGGCGGCGTGCTCGACGACCGTGGACGTCCGTATCGAGCCGGTGCGCCCCGATCGGCTACTCGCTTCGGCTGGAGGGGCTTGGACGGCGAGGCGATCGCCGCACGGCACAGGGGGATTGTTTGGGCCACATCATCAACAGCGCACGCCGCGGCATACTGCTCGACCCGGTCCGGGCTGCCCGCGTTCAGGTCGATGGCCCGCTCGCCCTACGCGCATCGGCCCCCGCTGCCGCCATCACCGTGCTCCTGATCGAGGACAACGCCGCCGACGCGAGAAGCGTGCAGCAGCTGCTGAGCAGGGCGGACGGGTCATTTGCGGTAACCCCCGTGAGACGGGTGGTCGATGCGTTGGTGCGACTCGCCATAGATGACTTCGACATCATCCTGCTCGACGCGGGTATGCTCGAGGCGGGTGTGAGCGAGGCGTTGGATCGGATGCGGACCGCGGCCCCAGGAGCGCCCATCGTCCTTCTCACAGGAGCGCGTGACGATGCGCTGGCGTTGCGGGCGATGCGTGAGGGTGTGCAAGATTTCATCGTCCGCGGCAATCACGACGGGGCAGGCCTTGGGCGGTCACTCCGGTATGCCATCGAGCGCCAACGGTCACACGACACGCTCCGGGAACGTGAGGCGCGCTATGCCCTGGCCGCGGAGGGTGCCAATGATGGCCTCTGGGACTGGAATCTGAGAACCGACGAGGTGTATTTCTCGCCGCGCTGGTGCGGTCTTCTCGGCCTGGAAGCGTCACCGGTGGAATGTGGTCCGGGCTTCTGGTTCTCACGAGTTCATGAAGAAGATATTGGGGCGCTGCGTCTGGATCTCGATCGGCATCTTGCGGGCGAGACGGATCACTTCTCCAGCGACCATCGTCTCCGTGGGAAGGACGGCACCTACCGCTGGTTGCGCGTCCGGGGCGTGGCGAGCCGTGACCAACACGGACCGTTGCGAATCGCGGGCTCACTGACCGACATCCACGATCAGAGGCGCGTCGCAGAGGAGTCGTGCAGCGACCCGCTCACCGGTCTGGCCAACGGTGCGGTCTTCAAGGACCGCCTCGGCGCCGCTATCACGCGAGCCACGCGGAACCCCGCGTGTGGCTTCGCGGTCCTGCTCTGCGACATCGACGGATTCAAGACTATCAACGGCGGCCTTGGTCGCTCTGTAGGGGACGACCTGCTCGTGACGATCGCGGCCCGCTTGGCCGCCCTGCTCGGTCCGGCTGACACGGTCGCCAGGCTGGGTGGGGACGAGTTCGCGGTGCTCCTCGATGGGTGCAATGACTCCGGGCAGGCTGACGGGGTCGCCAGACGCATCCATGACCAGCTCAACGCGCCGTTGCGATCGGGCGGTCATGAGGTTTTCGTCAGCATCAGCATCGGCATCGTCATGAGCTCGCAGAGCCACGAAACGCCGGAGGAGTGCCTGCGGCACGCTGACATCGCCATGTATCGCGCGAAGGCGTCAGGGACCGGCGGGCACGCGGTTTTCGATCTCGACATGCACCACCGGGCCGTGGAGCGGCTTCAACTCGAAAACGACCTCCGTCGTGCGGTGGAGCGCCGAGAATTCCAGGTCCACTACCAGCCGATCGTGGCCCTGGATACCGGCGATGTGTGGGGGTTTGAGGCGCTCGTGCGGTGGGAACATCCGGATCGCGGACTCCTGATGCCGGACACCTTTGTTCCGCTGGCCGAAGAAACGGGCCTCATCATTCCGATTGGTTGGCAGGTGCTGGACATGGCTTGCCGGCAGCTTGCCAGCTGGCAGTCGGTGCCAGGCAAGACACCCTTTATCAGCGTCAACATCTCGGGGCTGCAGATCGCACAACCGGACCTGCACGCGCAGGTGAATGCTGTCCTGCACGAGACCGGCTGTGCGGCTTCGGATCTGCGGCTTGAGTTGACTGAGACGATTCGGG
>SXOW01000280.1 GCA_005778315.1 Acidobacteriota bacterium | reverse complement strand
GCCACCGACGAGATGAAGCGCGAGATCATCCGGGCCGTGCGGAACGATATCGGCCCACATGCGACGCCGGAGAAAATCCAGTTCACCGACTGCCTCCCGAAGACACGGTCCGGCAAGATCATGCGGCGTAGTCTCCGCCAGATCGCCGAGGGCGACGTCCACGATCTGGGTGACACGTCCACGCTGGCCGAGCCCGGGGTGGTCGATGCGCTGGTCACCGGGCGGGTTTGACCCCCCCGGGGCAGGTCACCCCACGAGGGCGTGAGAACGTCGACTCCCAGGCCTCGCCCTTTCTGTTACCGGTGCCGCCGGCCAGCGGCCACGTGCGTCTGCGCGGCGATCAACCCGTTGGCGACTCGCACGCATCTGGTGTTTCTGACCCACCCCAAGGAATATCGCAAGGTGCGCGTCGCAACGGGACGGCTCGCGCACCTGTCGCTGGAGGGGTCTGAGCTGCTCGTCGGGACCGAGTTTGACCAGCATCCGCGAGTCACGAGACTTCTTGACGATCCCGCGACGGACTGTCGTCTTGTCTATCCTGGCCCCGACGTCGAGAATCTGTCTCGTGGGGAGTACCGTCCGCGGCCGGGTCTCCAGCCGGTCTTCGTTCTGATCGACGGTAGCTGGTCGATGGCGCGGTCGATCCTTCGAAGGAGTCAACGCGTCGCCGCCTTGCCACGCGTTGGATTCGATACGACGACACCGTCGGAGTTCGTCATCAAACGACAGCCTCGGCCGGAGTGTCTCTGCACGCTCGAAGCCGCGCATCGGTGTCTCACCCTCCTGGCGGCACAGGGGCATGAGGAGATCGACGTCACCCAGGAGCGGCGGCTCTTGGCTCCGTTGCGTCGCCTCATCGCGATGCAGGGCGCGTACCCGGGGAGACCGGCGGCGAGGCGACCGGCCGTCCGTGGCGCACGCACGTCGGACAGTCGCGACATCCCGTGCGGCTGACGTTCGTCCGCCGCCGGCGGGCAGACCCGCGACCTCGAGCCACCGCCGCGTATCGATGCCGGCGGCGGACCCCCGACGGAGGTATGCTGGTCGCCGCCCACGGACGTGGCCGACATGCTTCTCCGATTACTCACGACCTACCTTCGGCCATACCGCACCTGGTTGCTCGGGGTGCTGACGCTGCAGTTCGTGGCCACGATCGCGTCGCTGTACTTGCCAAGCCTGAACGCGGACATCATCGATCAGGGCGTGGCGCTGGGCGACACCAGCTATATCCTGCGCACCGGCATGGCGATGCTGGCGGTGGCGCTGGCGCAGGTCGTGGCAACGGTGGCGGCCGTGTATCTCGGGGCTCGGTGCGCCATGGGGCTGGGGCGGGACCTGCGCGCGGCCGTGTTCCATCGGGTTGGCTCGTTCTCGAGTCGCGAGGTCGCACACTTCGGCGCCCCGTCCCTGATCACGCGCACGACCAACGATGTCCAGCAGGTGCAAATGCTGGTGCTGCTCAGCAGCACCATGATGGTCACGGCCCCGATCATGATGATGGGCGGGGTCGTGATGGCACTCCGCGAGGACCTCGGGTTGTCCTGGCTGGTGGGCATCAGCGCCCCGGCTCTACTCGTCAGCCTCGGTTTCGTGATTTCGCGAATGTTGCCGGGCTATCGGTTCATGCAGGCGCGTGTCGACGCGATCAACAAGACGGTGCGCGAGCAGATCACCGGCATCAGGGTGGTGCGTGCGTTCGTGCGGGAGGCGTTCGAAACCAGTCGGTTCGATACCGCCAACCTCGACCTGACCACGGTGGCCCTGAGCGTCGGCCGCTGGATGGCCGTGATGTTTCCACTGGTCTTCCTGATTCTCAATCTGTCCAGTGTGGCCGTGCTGTGGTTCGGCGGACAACGCGTGGACGCCGGCCAGATGCAGATCGGCTCGATGACCGCTTTTCTGGCCTATCTGATCCAGATCCTGATTGCCGTCATGATGGCGACCTTCATGCTGGTGATGGTGCCACGCGCCGCGGTGTCCGCCGACCGGATCAGCGAGGTGCTCCACACGGAGTCGTCCGTCCCGCCGCCGGTGGCGGTGGTCACCACGCTGGGTGAGCGGGCGACCGCGCGATTCTCCGACGTGGAGTTCTCCTATCCCGGTGCGAGCGACCCCGTCCTGCGGGGGGTCAGCTTCGGCGTCGCGCGCGGTCAGACGACCGCCATCATCGGTTCTACTGGCGCTGGGAAGACCACATTGCTCGGTCTTGTACCCCGGTTGTTCGACGTGACGGGGGGCGCGGTCAGTGTCGACGGGGTAGACGTTCGTCGTCTCGACCCGGAGCTGCTCTGGAGCAAGATCGGGTTGGTTCCGCAGCAGGGGTATCTGTTCTCGGGCACGGTCGCCTCGAACCTGCGCTACGGCCGACCCGACGCGACGGAAGCGGAGCTGTGGGCGGCGTTGGAAACGGCCCAGGCGCGCGCGTTTGTCGAGGCGATGCCTGATCGGCTCGAGACGCCGATGGCGCAGGGCGGGACCAACGTGTCTGGCGGGCAGCGTCAGCGGCTCGCGATCGCGAGGGCGCTGATTCGCAAACCGGAGATCTATCTGTTCGACGATTCGTTCTCGGCCCTTGACCTGGCCACCGACCGGCGTTTGCGGCAGGCGCTGGCGCCGGTGACCCGAGACGCGGCGGTCATTGTCGTGGCGCAACGCGTGTCGACGATCGTCGATGCGGACCAGATCATCGTGCTTGAGGACGGCGTCGTGGTGGGGCGTGGACGACACGACGACCTGCTGGCCGGTTGCGGCACCTACCAGGAGATTGTGACCTCCCAGCTGAGCGCGGAGGAGCGGGCATGAGCACGGTGGAGTCGCCCCGGCCCGGCACGATGCGGGAGACCGAGCGGATTCCTTCGGGTGGGCAGCGAGGGGGCCCGAACGCAGCGATGGTCGGTCAGAAGGCGTTGCATTTCGGGCCGTCCGCCAAGCGGATCGTGCGCCGCATGCGTCCTGACCGCGCCAAGGTCGTCGCCATCGTGGCGGCGGCGGTCGTGAGCGTGGCGCTGTTCTCGATAGGACCGAGGGTGCTCGGTCTGGCCACCGACCTGATCTTTGCGGGGGTGTTCGGTCGTCGGATGCCCGCTGGCACCACGAAGGCGCAGGCCGTCGAGGCCATCCGGGCGTCGGGTGATGCCCGGGTGGCCGACATGCTCGACGCGATGGACAACGTCGTGCCTGGAGAGGGCGTCGACTTCGAGGCGCTCGGTCGGGTCTTGCTCCTGGTGCTCGCGCTCTACGTCATGGCGTCGCTCTTCAGCTGGTTGCAGGGATACCTGGTCAACGATGTGGTGCAAGGCACCGTGTATCGCATGCGGGGCGAGGTGGAAGCCAAGATCCACCGCCTCCCACTGGGCTTCTTCGACCGGCAACCGCGAGGCGAGCTGCTCAGCCGGGTCACCAACGACATCGACAACGTGTCGCAGAGCCTGTCTCAGACGATGAGTCAGCTGCTCAGCTCGCTGCTCACCGTGCTGAGCGTGGTCGGGATGATGATCGTGATGTCGCCGACGCTCGCGGTGATTGCGCTGGTCACCATTCCGGTGAGCATGGTCGTGGCGGGGCAGGTCATGACGCGCTCGAAACCGCTGTTTGTCGACCAGTGGCGGCGGACCGGCACGCTGAGTGCGCAGGTCGAAGAAGCATTCACCGGGCATGAGTTGACCAAGGTCTTCGGTCGCCGAGCTGATGTGGAGGCGCGCTTCGCCAAGGAGAATGAGGCGCTGTTCACGGCCAGTGCTGGCGCGCAGTTCATCTCAGGGTTGGTCATGCCGCTGATGATGTTCATCGGGAACGTGAACTACGTCGCGGTGGCGGTCGTCGGCGGGCTGCGGGTGGCGACAGGGACGATGAGCCTCGGTGACGTCCAGGCGTTCATCCACTACTCACGCCAGTTCACCCAGCCCCTCACACAGGTGGCCTCGATGGCCAACCTCCTCCAGTCCGGGGTGGCCTCGGCCGAGCGCGTCTTCGAGCTGCTCGACGCCGAAGACGAGGTCGCAGAGAGCGCAACACCCGTGAGCCCAGGGGCGCGACGTGGTCAGGTGGAGTTCGCGGGGGTGTCCTTCCGCTACGTCCCGGACGCGCCGCTCATCACGGACCTCTCGCTCCTCGCCGATCCGGGGCACACGGTGGCGATTGTCGGGCCGACCGGAGCCGGGAAGACGACGCTCGTCAACCTGGTCCTGCGTTTCTACGATGTCGACGCAGGCCGCATCCTGCTCGACGGTGTTGATATTGCGCAGATGCGACGCGCCGATCTGCGTGGCGAGATCGGCATGGTGCTCCAGGATACCTGGCTCTTTGAAGGCAGCATTCGCGACAACATCGCCTACGGGCGGCCCGAGGCGACAGATGCAGAGATTCGGGAAGCCGCACGGGCCACGTTCGTGGACCGTTTTGTTCATAGCCTGCCCGACGGGTACGACACCGTGGTTGGCGAGGCCGGCGGCACGCTGAGCGCCGGCGAGCGCCAGCTGATCACCATCGCCCGCGCGTTTCTCGCGGATCCGGCCCTGCTGATCCTGGATGAAGCCACCAGTTCGGTCGACACCCGCACCGAGTTTCTGCTGCAGCACGCGATGGCGGCGCTTCGGACTGACCGCACGAGCTTTGTCATTGCGCATCGGCTGTCCACGATTCGCGACGCCGATCTGATCCTGGTCATGGAGTCGGGGCGGATCGTTGAACAAGGTACGCACGATGCGCTCCTTGGTGCGAACGGCGCCTACACGGCCCTCTACAACGCCCAGTTCAGCGCGGCCGTGGTGGCGTGACCAGACGACGGGCGGTGAGACCGGAGGTGATATCGGTGGCCACGAGAGAGTCGGTGATTCGTCGCATGACACGCCTGGCGGTTCAGCACGACGCGGTCAATCTGTCGCAGGGGTTTACCGATGAACCCCCGCCCTTCGAGCTGGTCTGGGCCGCCGTGTCGGCCATGCTGGGCGGCACGAACGAAGAGATGGCACGGCTCGACCGCGCGTCGCTGCGAGAACTGGTTCCAGGCGTCGACGCGGAAGCGATTCTCGATCGTCCGTTGAAGCAGCTGCTGGAGCCGGTCCAGGGACACCGGGACCGGCTGAACCAGTATTCGTTTCCGTTCGGGCTGCCTGAGCTGCGCGACGCGATCGCGGACTACACGCACCGGTTCTATGGCTGGCGTCCAGACCCGGAGACCGAAGTGACAGTCACCCTCGGGGCCACTGAAGCGCTGGCCTCCGTGCTGGCCGGGGTCTGCACGCCCGGCGACCGACTCATCGTCCCGGCGCCGTATCACGAGATGTACCCGTCTCAGGCGGCGGTCTTCGGTCTGGTGCCGGAGTACGTCACCCTGGTTGAGGACGTGGACACTGGCCGCTGGGGGTTCGACCGAGACGAATGGGAGGCCGCGGCATCGCGTGGCGCCCGCGCGCTCATCCTCAACACGCCGCACAATCCGACCGGGAAGGTCTTTTCGGCCAGCGACCTTGCATTCATCGCCGAGCTGGCCGCGCGGCACTCGCTGCTGGTCATCAGCGACGAGATCTACGAGCACATCGTGTTCGATGGCGCACGGCATCTGAGTCTCGCGGCCGTTCCGGGTATGCGGGAGCGCACGATCGTCGTGAACTCGATCTCGAAAACCGGGAACGCGACCGGCTGGCGCGTAGGCTGGGTGATTGCGCCCGCGGTCCATACCCCCGCGATACGCGGCTTTCACGACACCATGGTCATTCAAGCGCCAACCCCACTGCAGCGGGCCGCGGTCGCGCTCCTGCAGTTCGACGCCGGCGCGTTTGACGTGCTGCGCGCCGCCTACGCGACCAAGCGCGACACGCTGGTCGCAGGGTTGCGCCGGGCCGGCTTCGGCGTCGGCGCGCCAGAAGGGGCGTACTATCTGTTCGCGCGCTACCGTGACGTGCCCGCTCTGGCTGAGCGAGCCCCGATGGAGGCAGCGTTGCACCTGATCACCGAGGTCGGCGTCGCGTCGGTCCCAGGGGACAACTTCTATGCGACCGGCACCGCCGGCGACGGGTACCTCCGGTTCGCGTTTTGTCGCAGCGTGTCGACGCTCGAGGAGGCGGCCCGCCGACTCGCGAGCCTGAAGAGCGCTTGATGCCTGAAGAGCGCTTGATGGTTGACCACGCCACGCTCGACATCCGTCGGCTGGAACGCCCGCATCCGAATCTTCTCAAGTACTACCTGATGGCCTCGATTCTATCGGGCCCGTTCTTTCCGTTGGCGGCCCTGCTCTCCTGGTTACGCTATCGCACCCTGCGTTATCGGTTCGACGACGCGGGCGTCACCATGCGCTGGGGAGTCCTCTTTCGCAAGGACATCAGCCTGACCTACGCGCGGTTGCAGGACATTCATCTCGAAAGCAACGTCGTGGAGCGCTGGCTGGGCCTCGGTCGGGTGCAGCTGCAAACCGCCAGCGGGTCCGCCAAAGCGGAGATGGTCATCAAGGGGCTGCCGGAGTACGAGCAGGTACGCGACTACCTGTATTCGAAGATGCGCGGCGCCCGAGGTCCGGGTACCGCGGTCCCTCCGAGACCCGGGGCCGGTGACGACATACGCGGCGAACTGGCGGCGGTGGCCCGTGCCCTCAGGGCGACCACCGATGAGCTGGCCGCGCTGCGGCAGATCTTGGTCGAGGAGCGTGAGGGGCGCGGAGGACGCTCGTGACACGGTTCAAGCGCCGCGCGCTCGAGATGCTTCGCGTGCCGGAGCGGCCGGACCCGCCGCCGGCCGCCGGTCCGACCCTCGACGTCTTCCGGGCGTCCCGTCGCTACCTCAGCCTC
Source organism: Acidobacteriota bacterium (assembly GCA_005778315.1). Taxonomy (GTDB): domain Bacteria; phylum Acidobacteriota; class Vicinamibacteria; order Vicinamibacterales; family UBA8438; genus UBA8438. The sequence goes on along the minus strand of SXOW01000280.1, from coordinate 3,777 downwards.
CGTCGCGTGGAGTGGTGCCTGGCCCAGGGGGGTGCGTTGCTCAGTATTCTCTTCTGGCTCGGGGTCTCGAGTGGCGTCGACCTGCCGTTCTCTCTGCCGTTCGTCCAGCTTGATGAATTCACCGACTGGCTGGACAGCATTGACATCCGGACCCCGGTGGCTCGCATGAATGGTACCGACATCATGTTCCTGCTGGAGTCGGTCGCGATCTCTGGGTATGTGTTGCAGCTCGTCGGAACCGGGCTCCTCCTGACCCTCAACTGGGAAATGCGCTGGTACATGGTGAGCGACGAGAGTTTGCGTATTCGCGAGGGACTTGTTCGGGTCCGCGAGCAGACGATGACCGTCGCCAATATCCAGAACCTGCGAGTGCGTCAGGGTCCGCTGCAGCGACTGTTCGGCCTGTCTGAGCTCGAAGTGCATACCGCTGGTGGTGGCGGGAGTGCCTCCGAGGATGGCAAGGACGGTGCGCGCAACCTGCACGTGGGACAGTTCCGTGGGCTCGACGATGCCTGGGCGCTGCGCGACCGACTGCGGGACGCGCTGGCACGACACCGGGCGAGCGGGCTGGGCGACCCGGACGAGGACTCAGCCGCGCCGCCACGCCATCCTGAGGCCGCCGACGATCAAGGCCTCCGGGAGGCGGCCGATGCGTTGCTCGCGGAGGCCCGTCTACTGCGCTCGAGCCTTGGGGCGGATCACGGATGACGATGCCTCGTGAGCGCCTCGTGAGCGGGGATGACCGATGAGGGCTGCCCCGACGTGACCGCGTGGGCCGCGAGTCTATGCAGGTCGGAACAGGCGAGGCGGCAGGTCGTCGTGGAGGAGCGAGCGTTCGTCATCCGGCGACCAGAGTATCTGCTCCGCGCGCTCAAGCAGGGTTCCCAGACCTGTCCGTTCGGCGGCGGAGACCGCGACGCCGCGATACCGCATGGCCAGCGCGGCGCCCGCGCTTGGCGGAAGCTTGTCGACCTGGTTGAACACCAGCAGTTCTGGAGCCTTCACGCCGAGCCCCGCCAACACCGTATGCACGGCCTCCACGCGCCGGTCACAGTCTGGCGCCGAGGCGTCGACGACGTGGAGGAGGAGCGACGCGTCCGAGAGCTCTTCCAGCGTGGCGCGGAATGCGGTCACCAGGTCCGCGGGGAGATCTCGAATAAACCCCACCGTGTCGGTAATGATGACCTCGCGTTCCCGCGGGAACCGCAGTCGCCGCGAGACGGGGTCGAGCGTGGCGAACATCTGGTCGGCGACGTAGACGTCGGTTTGCGTCAGGGCTCGAAGCAGCGTGCTCTTGCCGGCATTCGTATAGCCGACGATGGACAGCACCGGGACGTCACGGCGTGCACGCCGTTGGCGCCGATTCTGGCGCTGGGTGCCGAGTGTCTTGAGCTCGCGCTCGAGCCGAGTCACGCGGTCACGCGTGCGCCGTCGATCGACCTCGAGTTTCGTTTCACCCGGTCCCCGGCCACCGATACCACCCTCCAGTCGTGACAGGGACACGTCGGCGCGTTGGGCGAGGCGGGGCAGCAGGTACTTCAATTGGGCCAGTTCGACTTGCAGCTTGCCGTCGCGGGTCGTGGCGTGCTGCGCGAAGATGTCCAGGATGAGCTGCGTGCGGTCGATCACCCGCAGCTCCATCCGTTCGCCCAGGTTTCTGGCCTGTGTGGGTGTGAGGTCCTGGTCGACGATGACCAGATCGACGTTCTGCTGGAACGCCCGGACCACCAGATCCTGCAACTTGCCCGACCCGACGACCGTCTTCGGGTCGACCCGCGGGCGCTGCTGGGTGACGATGTCGACGATTTCGACGCCAGCCGAGCGGGCCAGCTCGCGTAGTTCCGCCACATGAATGTCGAGGTCGCCGGCACTGCGACCCGCGGTCACCGAGACGAGAATCGCACGTTCGCGGCTACCGACCTCCCGGGTCTTGACCGAGCGCGAGAACTCGGCCTCGCGTTCGTGGATCCAGTGCTGGAAATCGAGGTCAACGAGAGCCGGTGCGACGGGTGCAAACAGCTCGACGCCATCGTCTCCGGCCGGCGTCAGCACGGCGATGTGGGCGAGCGTCGGAAGCCCGTCGGCGTCGACGCCGATCGTCACCATGGCGTCGAGGCGGAGCAACATCAGGTCGGTCTTGTCATCCCGCGTGACGCCTTCCTCCGCGAGGTGCGTGTGGAGACAGCGGAGTCCGCGCAGGCGGCCGCGGCCGGCTCGCAGCCGACCCCAGTCGGGCAACTCGGTCGAGTGGGCATTGCCCACCATCACGTGCTGGACGGCGCCGCGACGGTCGATCAGGACACCGACCTGACGCCGGATGTCGTGGCTGATCTCAGTGAGTTGACGCGCCAACTCGTGCGTCAGAATCTGGTCGGCCGGGACCCGTCGACGAAAGAGATGCTCGAGTTGACGGACCCGGCCCGCTTTCAAGCCGACCGTGTTGCCAAAGACCTCGATGGGATGCTCCTTCGATGCTGCTACGGGACCGCTTCGCGCGCAAAGCCCCCGTACACCGCCTGGACCTCATCAAACTGTGCGAGACCGGCGCCTACCACCCAGCCCGCAGCCCCTCGCGGTCCACCGCTTCACCGCCCAGATAGACGGCCGAAATCTGTCGCGTGTGTTCGATGCCGTACATCGGATTGGCGTCGAGCACCAAGAAGTCCGCGCGCTTGCCGGGCGCGAGACGCCCGGTGTCGACCCCCAGCACCTCAGCGGAGGCGCTGGTCGCGATCTGAATGGCCTTGGCGGGCGGGATGCCGGCCTCGACAATCAGCGCCAGCTCGTGGTGCTCCATGAAACCCTGAATATGGTCCTGGATCCCGGTGTCGGCGCCGAACACGAGCCGGGCGCCAGCATCGGACAGCTTCTTCAGGCTGCGGAGCATCATGGCGAACGACTCAGCGCCGGCCGCGACCGCCTCGGGCGTGCGGTTGGCGTAGGACTCCCGGATGCGGGCAATGACCTCGGGTGAGACAGATTCGGCCAGGAGGGGGTCATCGACCCAGGCCGGTGGGCCGGCGTTGCGACCGCGTTCCGAGACCGCGAGGTTCGGCATGACGAAGACACCGTGCTCCACGATGGCCGCGACCAGCTCGTCGTCCATTTCGACATCGCGGGCCAGATGGGCGAAACCGTCAACCCCGGCGTCCACCAGTTCGCGCGCGTCAGCGGCGTCGAAGATGTGCGCGATGACACGCAGGTCGTGGCCGTGTGCCGCCTCGATGATGGGTCGGTAGAGATCCGGCCCGAGCTTCTCGATCGATCCTCCCCGCGAATCGACCCAGATTTTCACGAAGTCGGCGTCGGTCGCGGCAATCTCGTCGACACGCGCCACGGCCTCTTCAACCGTGGCGGCGCCGAAAGCAGTCGGGCGCATGGTGGGTGCGCCGGGCCCGGCGTCCGGTCGCGCGATCCCCCGGAATGCCGTGTGGAGGCGGGCGCCCCCGAGCGTCCCGGCCTCCTGGTCGGCTTTGATCGTGAAAGCGATGTCGCCCGGGTCCGTGCCGAGAGACACGATCACCCCGACGCCGTAGTAGGCGTACCGATTGAGCTGGTCGATGATGTTCTCGCGCGTGTAGTTGGCGTTATCGAAGCTGAGGTCATCGACAAACCCGACATGGCCGTGCAGGTCCACCAGCGTCGGCATGACCGTCTTCCCGGTCAGGTCGACCACGGTCGCTCCTTCCGGAATCGTGACGTTTGCGGCCAGTCCCACTTCTTGAATCACGCCATCGTCGACAAGGAGGACGCCCCCCCCGAGCGGCGGGCCGCCGT
>SXOW01000279.1 GCA_005778315.1 Acidobacteriota bacterium | reverse complement strand
TGGATGGCGGGAACGTGTTGGCCGGAATTCTGCCCGAGGCGCTCGCGGCAAGCTATGATCGGTTGCTCAGGCCCTACGGATTCGTCATTCTCCTCGTACTGATGGCTACCGGCTGGCTCTACCGGCTGATCGGCCCGCCGCTGTCGTTCCTCATGGGGTGGTTGTTATCGTGAAGCCACGCGTGGTGTCCGGTATGCGTCCCACCGGGAAGCTCCATCTCGGCCATCTGGTGGGCGCCCTCAGGAATTGGGTGGATCTCCAGTCGACCTACGACTGTCTCTACTTCGTGGCCGACTGGCATGCGTTGACCAGCGACTACGCGGATGCCAGCGAACTGACCGCGCACGCGTACGACAATGCCGCCGATTGGATCGCCGCCGGCGTCGACCCCGAGCAGAGCACGCTCTTCGTGCAGTCGCTGGTACCGGAGCACGCCGAGCTGTATCTGCTCCTGTCCATGGTGGTGCCCATGCCATGGCTGGAGCGGGTCCCCACCTACAAGGAGCAGATCGAGCAGTTGAAGGAAAAGGACCTCTCGACGTTGGGGTTTTTCGGGTATCCGCTGCTGCAGGGCGCCGACGTCCTGATCTACAAGGCGAACTTCGTCCCGGTCGGGGAGGACCAGGTGGCGCACCTGGAGCTGAATCGCGAGGTGGCGCGCCGGTTCCACAAGTTCTACGGCGAGATCTTTCCCGAGCCGCAGCCCCTGCTCACGCACTTTCCGCGGTTGCCCGGACTCGACAACCGGAAGATGAGCAAGAGCTACCACAACGCGATCGACTTGTCTGACGACGCCGCGTCGGTCACGAAGAAGGTCATGCGGATGTACACAGACCCGAATCGTGTCAGGGCCGACACCCCGGGCACGGTCGAAGGCAATCCCGTGTTCGTCTATCACGACGCCTTCAACCCGGACGTCGCGCAGGTCGACGAGCTCAAGGCCCGGTATCGGGCGGGCACGGTCGGCGATGTCGAGGTCAAGCGCACGTTGGCCGAGGCGATCAACGCCAGCCTCGACCCGATGCGAGCACGCCGGGCCGACGTGCTGTCGAAGCCGGAGCGGATCAAGGAGATCCTGCTCGATGGGTCGAGTCGCGCCCGGGTCATCGCGCAGGAGACCATGCGCGAGGTCCGCCATGCCGTGAGGCTCACCTATGACTAGCGCGTCAGTGACGACGTAGTCTCCATGCCCGAATCCCAGGACCACAGCCACGATTTCGAGTCGGTGCTCGGAGAGTATCCGGTCAAACTCGAGAACTTCGAGGGACCGCTCGACCTCCTGCTGCATCTGATTCGGAAGCATGAGGTGGATATCTACGACATCCCGATTCTGCTCATCACGCAGCAGTATCTTGATTACCTGGACGTGATGAAGGAACTGGACCTCGACCTGGCGGGCGAGTTTCTGCTGATGGCCGCCACCTTGATTCACATCAAGGCGCGCATGCTGGTGCCGCGCATCGAGGAAGAGGCCGAGGACGACGAGGATCCCGGCGACCCGCGGGAAGCACTGGTCCGCCGGCTGCTCGAGCACCAGCGGTACAAGGCGGCGGCCGAGCTGCTGCACGAGCGGGAGACGGTCCGCAGCGCGCAGTGGGGGTTGCCGGAGGCGCGACTCGCTGACCTGGCGGGAGAGCCATTCGAACGCGAACTGGAGGTCGACCTGTTTGGTCTGTTGCAGGCCTTTCAGGCCGTGCTCAAGCGGGCCCGGGAGCGTCCGACGTTCCGGTTGCCGAGCGCGGAAGTGTCGATCGAGACGCGCACGCGCGAAGTGCTGCGCCGGCTGGAGGGGATCGGGTCCTGCGGGTTTGAGGACCTGTTCGATGAGGACCGGAGCCGCGGCGAACTGGTCACAACCTTTCTGGCCGTACTCGAGATGATTCGGATGAAACTGATCCGCGTGTTCCAGTCCGCGTCGTTCGGCCCGATTCGGGTGCATCGGCGCGATCGCCCCGACGACGCGCCCAGGCCGTTGGGCGACGTGGCTTACGTGGGTGACATGGCCGGCGCTGTCGACGCCGGGATCGACGACTGATTGGGAGTGCCCAGGTGTCTGACGAGTTGAAACCGATCATCGAGGCGCTGATTTTTGCGTCGCCTGATCCGCTGGCGCCAAAGACGCTGTTTCGTCTGCTCGACGGCGAGCCACAGGAGGACGTGGAACAGGCGGTGGCGGCGCTCCGCGCGGACTACGAGACGCGTGGCGGCTTGCAGATGGTCGAGGTCGCCGGCGGCTATCAGATTTGTACGCGACCGGAATTGCACGAGTGGGTCCGGAAGCTGTTTCACGAGCATTCCAAGCAGCGGTTGTCGGTGCAGGCGCTCGAAACCTTGGCCGTCGTGGCCTACAAACAGCCGATCACCGGAGCCGAGATCGCGGAAATTCGGGGCGTGAATACCTCCGGCGTCATCGGCACGCTCCTCGAACGACAGCTGGTGAAGATGGTGGGGCGGAAGCAGGTGGTGGGGCGACCGTTTCTGTACGCCACCACCCGGGAGTTCCTCAACCGCTTCGGGCTGAGCGACCTGGAGGATCTGCCGAAGGTAGAGGAAATGGCGGAGGCATTGGGCATGGACGTCCCGATCTCGCTCCGCGGCGGGCCGTCGACGGAGCCGCTGCCGTTCGACGAGGATGTCGTGCACATCGACTTCCACGAGACCCCGGAGACTCACGACTCTGACTGGGCCGACGACCGCGACCCGGACTGAGCTCGAGACCCTGCACATGGCCACTGCACCAACAGGTATTCGTCTGCAGAAAGTGATTGCGGCGGCCGGACTGGCGTCGCGTCGGGCGGCCGAAACCCTGATCCAGGACGGACGGGTCACGGTCAACGGGAAGGTGGTGTCCGAACTCGGCTCCAGGGCCGACCCGGACGTGGACGACATTCGCCTCGACGGTCGGCGGGTGCCGCAGGTGGGTCGGCGACGCTATCTGCTGCTGAACAAGCCCCGGGCCGTGATGACGACTCGGCACGACCCGGAGCGCCGACGCACCGTGATGGATCTGCTGAAGGACGTGCACGAGTCGGTCTATCCGGTCGGTCGTCTGGACTATGACAGCGAGGGGCTGTTGTTGTTGACGAACGATGGTGAACTGGCGGCCCAGTTGACCCATCCGCGGCACGGGCTGGAGCGCGTGTATGAGGCGCGCGTGCGTGGCGTGCCGGATAGCGGCGCGCTGAAGCGGCTCGCGCAGGGAGTCATGTTGGAGGGGCGGCGCACGTCCCCCGCCAAGGCCAGTCTGGTGGCGGCGGGGCGGGGACGGGATGGTAACCAGGGGGTCGTGCGGCTGACGCTGACCGAGGGACGCAACCGGCAGGTGCGCCAGATGTGTGAAGCGGTGGGTCATCCGGTGGTGCGATTGCGGCGCGTTCGGATCGGGCCTATACAGGACGACGCGCTACGACCGGGGCGATACCGGGATCTCGCCCCTGGTGAGGTGGCGGCCCTGCGACGCGCCGTGGCCCGGGCGGAGGGTGAGACGGAGGCCGCGCCGAACGCGCCGGGGCGTACGCGCCGATCGACGACGCGGACGGCGGCGAGGACAGTGAGACGACATGACGACAGCACGAGACCCGGTCATCGCGATTGACGGGCCATCGGGGGCAGGCAAGGGCAGCGTGTCCCGGGCGCTGGCTCAGGCATTGGGATACCGCTACGTGGACACCGGTGCCATGTATCGGGCCGTGGCGTGGATGGCCGTGCACAACGGGCTGGCGCTCGACGACGAGCCGGCACTGGGTCGTCTGGCGGCCGAGGCGGAACTGACGCTGGATCAGCAGACGGTGACCGTCGAGGGGCACGATGTGACGGCAGCCATCCGCACCGCGGAGATTGATGCCGCAGCGGCCCGTGTGGCCCGTGTGCCCGCCGTTCGGGACGCGTTGGTCAGCCGCCAACGCGGGTTTGCGGCCGCCGGCGGCCTGGTGATGGAAGGCCGGGATATTGGGACTGCGGTGTTTCCGGGCGCCGACGTGAAGATTTACCTCGACGCCTCAGCGGACGAACGGGCATCGCGTCGGGCGTCGGATACGGCCCACGGGATGGGCCGCGACGGCGCAGATCTGTCGGACGTGGCGCACGCGCTCGCGGCGCGCGACCAGTCTGACCGCACCCGGCAGAGTTCGCCGCTTGTCATGGCAGACGACGCGGTGCTGGTCGACACCACTGGGATCGGGCTCGATGCCGTCGTCGCGCGGGTAATCAGCATCGTGCGGGAGCGCCTGGAGACGGGGCCATGAGCCCAGACGAAATCAGCCAATTTGCCCGCCCTCCCGTATTTGACGGGATGTCGATAACCAGCGTATAGTCTGAGGCTTATCGCCAATCGACGACAGCTGTCCTAGTGACGACGCGTCACGAACGGCGGCCGTTGACGCGATCCAGATTCAAATCTAGCTGACTGGGCTCGTGGCGAGAGTGTAGAGGAGAACCGCAGTTCCATGACGAACGTAGAAGAGTACGACGACGCTGAGCCGGAGAGGGTCGTCCGACCTGGCCCCATGACCGTGCTGGCGCGTCAGGACGACGAGGATCAGGATAGTCGTGACCAATACACACAACTGCTGCAGGCGTACGAGGGCAGCTTCCGCAACATCGCCGAGGGTGAGGTCATCAAGGGCACCGTCCTGAAGGTGTCGTCGTCGGACGTCGTGGTCGATGTCGGCTACAAGTCTGAGGGGATGATCTCCGTTCAGGAGTTCCTCGACGAAAACGGTGACTGCCTCGTGCAGGCAGGGGACACCGTCGACGTGCTCCTGGAGCGTACCGAAGACAAAGACGGCCATATCGTGCTCTCGCGCGAAAAGGCCGAGAAGATGAAGATCTGGGACGAGGTCGAGAAGGCCTACGACGATAAGAAGGTCGTCCTCGGTCGTGTCATCGAACGCATCAAGGGTGGGCTGGCGGTGGACATCGGTGTCCGCGCGTTCCTACCCGGTTCCCAGGTCGACGTGCGGCCGGTGCGGAACCTCGACGCGCTGCGTGGCCAAGAGTTGCGCATGCGGGTCATCAAGGTCAATAAGAAGCGCGGCAATATCGTGTTGTCGCGCAAGGCGCTGCTCGAAGAGGAGAACGCCGAGAAAAAGACACACACCCTGGAGACCCTCGAAGAGGGCAAGGTGCTCCGCGGGGTGGTCAAGAACATCACCGACTACGGCGCC
>SXOW01000278.1 GCA_005778315.1 Acidobacteriota bacterium | reverse complement strand
GTAGCAAGCAGCGTACCAGCGGCCGCCGCACGGCATAGACTGTGAATGGCGTACGGGGCCAGCGCCCCAGACGGATCCAGATGACGAACTCACAACCACGTGCCAGGGCGAGACCAGCTCTGGTGCTCGTCGCCGTCGGTCTATGCCTGGTGGCCGCGTTGTGGTGGAGCCAGCGGCAAAGCGACACGCTGGTCGTGTCGGGCTTCGTCGAGGCCGATCACATTCGACTCGGTTCCCGGGTCGGCGGGCGGATCGGGGTCGTGCATGCCGATGAGGGCGATCACGTTGACGCCGGCGCCGCACTGGTCGAACTGGAACCGTTCGACCTCCATGAGCAGCGGGCCGCCGCCACGGCGGCACTCGCCAGCGCACGCGCGGAGCTGGCGCGACTGGAGGCGGGGTTGAGGGCCGAGGAGCGCACCCAAGCCCGCGCGCGCCGCGACCGGCTGGCCTCCGAGCTCAAGCGACTGGTCAGCGGTCCCCGCGACCAGGAGCTTGCGACCGGCCGGACCTGGGTCGCGCTGGCCGAGGCGGAACTGGAACTCGCCACGATCGAGGAGGGTCGCGCCAGACAACTGCACCAAGATGGCGTGGATACGGCCGAGCGCCTCGATCGAGCCGTGACCGCCAAGGAGGTGGCCCAGGCGAGTCTGGCCGTGCGACGCGACGCGCTCGCACTGCTGGAGGAAGGCACTCGGCGGGAAGAGCTCGACGCCATGCGCGCCGCAGTGGCCGAAGCGGAGGCTGCTCTGACGCTGGCCGAACAGGGCTATCGCGAGGAGGAGATCGAACAGGCTCGCGCCGCTGTCGCGGTGGCTGAATCGACGCTGGCCAGCGTCGACCGGCACCTCGATGAACTGGTGATTCGCGCCCCGGTCGGTGGCATCGTGGAGGCGCTGACGCTGCGTCCCGGAGACCTCCTCGCGGCGAACGCACCGGCGCTCTCCCTCCTGGATCCGTCCCGATTGTGGGTGCGGGCCTATGTGCCCGAAGGGCGCCTGGCGTTGACCCTCGGACAAGAGGTCTCGCTGCACGTCGACCCCTTTCCTGACGAGACGTTCCGCGGGCGCGTGAGCTACATAGCTCGGGAAGCTGAATTCACCCCCGGCAACGTCCAGACCCCGGAAGAACGGTCGAAACAGGTCTTCCGCATCAAGGTGAGTCTGGTCGACGGACTCGATCGGCTGCGGCCCGGGATGTCGGCCGACGTCCTGCTGGACGCCGGCGATGGGGTCGCCAGGTGAACCCGTCGGCGATCGCCACTCGCGGTCTCACCCGACGCTTCGGTCCGACGACCGTGGTCGACGACGTCACCTTCGAAGTCGAGCGCGGCACCATCTTCGGACTGCTCGGCCCGAATGGCAGTGGCAAGTCGACCATCATCCGCATGTTGTGCGGGGTACTGGCGCCGTCAGGCGGGGCTGCGACCGTCCTCGGGCGCGACGCCGCGACATCGTCCGAAGCGATCAAGCGCCGGATCGGCTACATGTCGCAGCAGTTCAGTCTGTATGGCGACCTCTCGGTGGAGGAAAACCTCGACTTCTACGGGCGGATCTACGGACTCAACCAGGACCAGTTAGCCGCGCGCAAACACGACGTCGCGGACATGACCGGGATCGCCGACCGGATCCACCAGATCGCCGGCACCCTCTCCGGTGGCTGGAAGCAACGTCTCGGTCTCGCCTGCGCGCTGATTCACGAGCCGGAACTGCTGTTCCTCGACGAACCCACGGCCGGTATCGACCCCGTGGCGCGGCGCGACCTCTGGGACCTGCTTTTCGAGCTCTCGGGACGCGGCGTCACCTTGTTCGTCACCACGCACTACATGGACGAAGCCGAACGGTGCACACACGTTGGGTACATCTACATGTCGAAGCTGCTCGTGGTCGGCCGACCCGACGAGCTCAAAGCGCTCCCCGAGATCACCCCGCCTGGAACCCGCCGGCTCGAACTGACGACTGCGCGAGCCACCACGCGACTGACGGCGCTACGCGCGACATCCGGAGTCCGGGACGCCACGCTCTTTGGCGACCGCGTGCATCTCCTCGTGGACGGAGCCCTCGCCAACGACGCGCTGCGTGAACCGGGGAGCACTGACCAGGTGACGGCGGTCGAACCGAACCTGGAGGATGTCTTCGTGACCCTTTCCCGAGCCGCGGAGGCGGGCGTGGTCCCTGCTCGGGCGACACCGCCGGTGGCGGAAGACAGTCCGGTGGTCAATCGACACGCGGACCACACAGGGTCATCCACGCACGGCCTGTGGGCGATGCTCCTCAAGGAGTTTTCGCATATCCGGAGACAGCCGGCGACTCTGTTCTTCATGTTTGTCATTCCCGTCCTGCAGACGGTCATCTTCGGCTATGCGATCCAGACCGAGATCGAGGACATCCCGACCGTCGTGTTCGACCTCGATGGACGGGAAGCGAGCCGCGAGCTCCTGGACGCGTTCGTGGCGACTGGCACGTTCGACATCATCGCTCGAACCACTGATGAGACGGCGTTTCTGCGTGCCCTGTCGTCGGGGCGGGCAAAAGTTGGCATCCGTATCCCTCCCCACTACTCCGGGCGTCTGCTCACCGGAGAGCACGCGCTCGTGCAGGTGCTGGTCGACGGGAGTGACTCCACTGTGGCCACGGCCGCGCAAAGCACGGCCCAGCTGCTCGGTATCGCGTTGTCGCGTCGGCTGTCCAACGGGCTTCTCGAAGGCCAACCGCCAACTCCCGTCCGGGACGCCGCCGGCCGCGCGACACTACCGATCGAGATACGAACCCGTCTGCTCTACAACCCAGACCTCGACAGCTCTCGGTTCTTCGTTCCGGGTCTGGTAGGCATCATTCTCCAGCTCGTCACGCTCTTCCTGACCGCATTCGCCGTCGTTCGCGAGCGGGAGCTGGGCACCCTGGAACAGCTCTTTGTCACGCCGGTGGGCCGCGCCGGACTCTTACTCGGCAAGCTGGTGCCCTACGCCGTCGTCGGCGTGGCCGAAACGCTGATCGTGCTCAGCGTGATGGTGTTTGTGTTCGCGGTGCCCATCCAAGGCAGCCTGGTCCTGTTGCTGGCGCTCTCGAGTCTGTTTGTGGTCACGTCACTGGGGATGGGACTGTTCGTGTCGACCGTCACGCGCACGCAGCTCCAGGCGATGCAGTTCGCCTTCTTGATCATGCTGCCGTCGGTCTTGCTTTCGGGCTTCGTGTTCCCGCGAGCGGACATGCCAGGCTCGATCTACCTCGCCACCTTCGCCATCCCCGCGACCTACTACGTCGAAATACTCCGCGGTATCGTCCTGCGTGGAGCGGACATCACCGACCTCGCCCCCAGCGTGGCCGGGCTCTCGGTCTGCTGCGTGGCCATACTGGGCTTGAGCGTGACACGCTTCCGTAAGCAGCTCGACTAAGGTCAGGGCTGGAGGTTCACTCCGTTTTCAAACTGAGCATGTAGGACACCACGGCGTCGAGGTCCTCTGGCGGCAGCGACGGATAGGCGCGCATCGGCGGCTTCCGGTCGGCACCGGTCGTCGCCGTCATGGTCTTCGGGTCCACCATCCACGCCCGAATGTCTTCCGGGCTGAGCCGGCTGCCGACTCCATCGAGGGGGCCCTTGGTGTTCCCCTCCCCGCCGACGGAGTGGCAGAGGGCGCACCGCTGCTCGGAATAGACCACCTGGCCACGCGCCTCGGTGTCTTGGGTCCAGCCCGACGACGCCCCCGCGAGCAGGAGCGCCGTCGCCGTCAGGGCGAGACGTAGGTAGATACGCATCAGGTGCTCTCCGTTATCTCCTCTAAGGCATCGCGTTCCAGCGTTCCTCTATGGCATCGCGAACTGTACCTGGCCCTGGCGGACGGTCAAGACCGGGCACGGCGCCTTGCGCACCACCTTTTCGGCCACGCTGCCCAGCAGCATGTGCTCGATCGCACCTCGGCCGTGGGTCCCCATCACGATGAGGTCGACCTCGTGCTGTTTGGCGTACCGGATGATCTCGAGGAACGGGTGCCCGACCCGCGTCTCGACGACGGCGCGCAGGGATTGGCGCTCCTCATCGGTGAGCATTCCGGTAAGCCGTACCAGGGCCTCCTCGCGCCAACGCGTCAGCATGTCGTCCAGCGGGATTCCGGCGGCCTCGACGGACCAGGCCTGCGCGTGCGGGTCTGGCAGGACATGAATCAGGTGCAGCGTGGATCCGAACTTCTCGGCCAGCGCCTTGGCATGGTCCAGCGCGACGTTGGACGTCGTGCTGAAGTCGGTTGGCGCGAGAATCGTTTTCAGCGTGATCATGTTCGACTCCTCAGGTGGTGAAGGTCCGTCGCCGTCGCCCGTTCTGGGCTCCACGTAGAAGCGAACGCAAACCCCGTACCACTTGTAGTCCTGGTGACGGCACGGACTTTGGATAGGAACTGGTGTGAAGACAGCGTGATGAAGATTGACACCATCCTCCACCCAACGGACTTCTCGGACGGCGCCGGTCATGCGCGGGCAGTCGCGCTCGATCTCGCGACGCGATACGGAGCGGAGTTGCACCTGTTTCACGGTCAGCTCCTGCACCTGTCGGACCAGTCGGCTTTGCCGCTCGCCGCGCTCGCGGAAACGGCGACGGTCGAGGCCCGCCAACTGGTGGAGCAGGACCCCACCAGGCAGATGCCGCCGGTGCGCGTCTCACAGCTGCCGGCCGTCTCGGCGTTTGAGGCGGTGATGGAGCGCGCGACGGCGCTCCAACCAGACCTCATCGTGATGGGCACGCATGGGCGGAGCGGAGTGGGACGCCTGCTCATGGGGAGCACGGCGGAAAAGGTCGTCCGTCACTGGACCGGCCAGGTGGTCACGGTACGGAATGCCGCGACGCCGGGCGCCCCGGACCCGGACCGCTCTCGCCGCATCCTCATACCGGTCGACCTCTCGGCCGGCTCGGCGCGGGCCCTCGACGCGGCGCGCTGGCTCGCGCGGTCGACCGACACGCAGCTGGACCTGCTGCACGTGGTCGAGCCGATTCCGCCGTTCTACTACGGCGGTAATGCGGAGCGCGGTCTCTCCGCGGCAGGCGACCAGCGGCACTTCCTGGAGCGCTGTCTGCGGGACTGGTCGGGTGAGATCGACGGCGCCACGTGGACGGTGACCGAGGGCAGCGCACCTATCGAGATCGCGCGTTTGGCGAAGAACCGTCGCGCCGATCTGG
>SXOW01000277.1 GCA_005778315.1 Acidobacteriota bacterium | reverse complement strand
TGGCGTTGTTCGCGGCCGTGGCCGCTGGCGGGCCCGCGGCTGCCCAGTCGACGGATCCAGCGACCCGTTTTGTCGAGGTATCCGATGCGTATCAACTGATCCCCGACATCACGTATCTGCGTGCCGGCGGAGTCGATCTCAAGCTCGACCTCTATCAGGCCCGTGGGGACGGTCCGATGCCGACGCTGATCTACTTTCACGGCGGCGGGTGGACCAGCGGCAGCAAGGAGAGTTCTGCGCTGACGTTCCTGCCCTATCTCGAGATGGGCTGGTCGGTCGTCAACGTCGAATACCGCCTGGCGGACGTCGCGCATGCCCCGGCCGCGGTGGAAGACTGTCGCTGCGCGCTGCGATGGGTCTACCGCAACGCTGAGCAATACAACTTCGATCTGGACCGCATTGTCGTCACCGGCAACTCGGCCGGAGGCCACCTTGCGCTCACCACCGGGCTCGTGACCGCCGACGCGGGCCTCGACCGCCAGTGTCCAGGCGACCGCAATCGTTCCTGGTCGACCGGCACTACGTCGCTGGCCGAATTGAAGGTCGCCGCGATCATCAATTGGTATGGCATCACGGATGTCGTGGGGTTGATGAAGGGTCCCCCCGGTTCCTCCGGCAACTTCACTGAGGCCTGGCTGGGGAGCCGGACCGACCGGGCGGAGGTGGCGGCGCGTGTGTCCCCTCTGACCTACGTGCGGCCTGGTATTCCCCCCGTGCTGACCATCCACGGCGCCGCCGACCCGATCGTGCCGTACGACCATGCCGTGCAACTCCACCGGGCGCTGGAAGGGGCACGCGTGCCAAACGAGTTGATCACGATTGACGGCGGCGGACACGGAGGGTTCAACCGGGACGAGAGTGTCCGGATCTACCGCGCTATCAGCGCGTTTCTGCATCAGCACGGCCTGATGTAGGACCGATGGTCGACGCCCTCGGGACGTGACAGCTGGGACACAGCGTGTGTCGAACACGCCCGACCGCGATCGGGCGCGGCGTCGAACTGGCTAGTGCCTCGACCGGCGCGCCCACGCGGCACGGCACGACCTTTGCGATGTGTCAGGCGACGATCTTCCGTGGAGGACTCATGCCGGCATCCCCTCGACCCGTAATCGCGTTTCCGCAGCCGTGGCGCAGTCTGTGTCGTACCGGGTTGCACCTCCTGTTCCGGGCCTTCTCCATCGCGCTCGCAACCGCCGCCACGTGCTTGGGCCTCAACGCCGCGGCCGCGGGCGTGTCACGGGTGGTCAGCGGGGCCACGGCTGAGGCGGGCCTCCCCTCGCCGGTCGGCTGGACACCGACCGCGACCCCCTCGCTCGGGCATCTCCTGCCAACGGTCATTCCCGCCGTCGGCGCGGCGCCATGCCAGGAGAACTCGGCCCCCGCGACACGGGGGATCAGTTGACGCCCATCCGATCCGCGGCCGGCGGCGACAGGACGTAACATAGACCGCATGCAGCAAGTGACCACCGATCCTGTCGAGTTGCAAGCCGGAACGGCCATCCTCCACGTGTCGCCGGCCGCCGGCGGATCGATCACCCGCTATGCCTCGGCGCACGACGGACGGACGGTCGAGTGGATGCGCCCGGCGCTGCCCGACGCGATACGGACCAGATCCGCGGGGTCGACCTCGAGCTTCCCGCTCGTCCCCTTCTCAAACCGCGTCAGGGACGCCGCCTTTCGTTTCCGAGGTCGCACCATTCAACTGGCGGCCACCGCACCAGCCCCCCATGCGCTGCACGGACACGGATGGCGCCAGCCCTGGACCGTGGTCTCGCAACGCGCGAGCGGGCTGGCCCTGGTATACCGCCATGCGGCCGACGCCTGGCCGTGGACCTATCGCGCCGAGCAACACTTCGACCTGACCGCCGAACGGCTGACCATTCGCTTTGTCGTGACCAACGAGTCGCAGGACCCAATGCCAGTCGGCTTCGGCGTCCACCCTTACTATGTCCGCACGCCGCAGGTGCGGTTCCGGGCGGGCGTCGGACAGATGTGGCGGACGGACGCCAACGCGATGCCGACCGATTTGGTCGCGCCCCCGGCCGAACTCCCCTTCGGCGGGACGGGTCTGAGCCCGGACGCCACGGTGCTGGACAACAACTTCCTGGCATTCGGCGGACGGGCCAGGGTGGAGTGGCCAGAGTGGAACGCGGCCCTCGAGATCGTGTCTGACCCCGTCTATTCGTGCCTGGTGATTTACACGCCGGAAGGACGTGACTTCTTCTGTGCGGAGCCAGTCACCAACTGCATCGACGCGTTCAACCTCGCGGACCAGGGCCGCACGGACACCGGGCTCATCGTGCTGGACCCCGGCGATACGGCGGCGGGCGACGTGAGGTTCACGCCCGTGCTGGGGCTCTAGCCAGCTGCCGGCATCACACCGGCGGCGCGTTACACCACCCGATGCAGCAGCGCGTCCCCACGAGCCAAGCGCAAGCAGTTGTCGACCGCCACGCGGAGGCTCCGGTCGAGCGTTTCCCTGGTCAGCCAGGCCAGGTGCGGACTGCACACCACGTTGTCCAGGGCGAAGAGCGGGTTCGTTGACTGCGCGGGCTCCGCCTCGAACACATCCAATCCCGCCGCACCGAGCCGGCCCGATCGGAGCGCCTGGACCAGCGCGGCCTCGTCCACCAACCCGCCGCGAGCCGTATTCACCAGCACGGCGCCTGGTTTCATGCGTGCCAGCGCGTCGGCGCCGATCAGGTGTTCGGTGTCCGATACCAGCGGCAGGTGCAGGGACACGATGTCACTTTCAGCGAGGAGCGCGTCGAGCGACCGCGACACACCGACCGCATCAACGACTGGCCGGCGACTGGTAAACACGACCTTCGCGCCCATCGCCTCCAAGATCGGCGCGAGACAGCGCGGCACCGCGCCGTACCCAATCAACCCGACCGTGCGGCCGCGTATCTCACCATAGCTATCTTGGAGGTTGCCCGGCAGGGTCCATCCTCT
>SXOW01000276.1 GCA_005778315.1 Acidobacteriota bacterium | reverse complement strand
CAGGGCGGCAACTAGCGACACTTCATCCACCGCATCATTCCTGCGGGCGAGAGCCGCATCAGACAAATGCAGATACAGCTGTAGTAGGAGCTCCCGTGGGATCCGTCGAGCGTTCACGAACATGTTTGCAACGAGCTGCATGCCTGCTGTGTTCAACGTTTTGCCCCCACTGCCCCTCCCCAAGGCCGGGAGGTTGCGGCCCGGTATCCAGTCTGCTCCGCTGTAGCGCCAACGGCTGCTTGGCCCCATACCGCCGCAGCCGAAGGCTTGCCGTCCCGGGCCGCCGGGCGACCCGACCCGTCAGACACCTGTCCGACCGCGGCCTGAGAGGGCGTCGGCGGCAACGTGGGGGATGCCCCACATCCCGCCAGACACACCGCGGTGGCCGCGCGCATCAAGCTTCCGGGGCCTCGCAGGCCGCGCACCCGATGGGGGTTACGAGGCATCCTCGTCGCCTTCCCAGTAGTACGTGGCCACGCCAAGCGTGAGAACCAATTCTTCGTCCGTGCCGTTCCCCTGCCCCAGCACCACCGACTCAATCAAGATGAACGCTGGTGCCGTCTCGAGCTCGTACATGAAGGCACGGATGTCTTCGTATGCGCCGGCCAGAACCATCGTGGTGCGGAGACTGGCGAGCGCACTGTCTCTCTCCTTTTCGGCCACACTGGTCCGGCGCTCCAGCACCAGGTTCATCTCATCGGCCAAATTGTCGAGATAGGGAGAGAACAACCCCCTCGCATCCGCCAGGTCCTGGGGCAGCACCTCCTCGTAAAAACGACCCAGCTGGCTGTCCGCTAATGACTTGCTGGCATTGACCTCGCTCGCAGCGGCAAAGGCTCCCGTGACCTGAGCCAACTGGCTGCCCGCGGCGGCCATGCGCGCCTGGGTCTGCGCCAACTTGTTCGACCAGGGGTACACCGCGAACGCGTACAAGCACAGGTCGGCGACCAGAATGAACGCCACCGCCGTGATGAGCCCCCGCTTCTCACGCAGGACTCTGTGATAGAGACTCACGGACGAGTTCCCCCATCGGGCTGGGGTGTCTCGGTGCCATCGCCCGATCCAGCTCGACCGTCGGCGTCCTGCGGCGTACCGGCCGCTGGCAGGACCTCGCCGGGAGGGTCACCTTCCTGAAGGTAGCGTCCACGGAGCACGGCTTGATACGTGCCGTCGTCCGTCAACTCCGCCGTTTGACTCAGTACTTCGGCAAACGCACCGGACGCCTCGAGCGCTCCAATGAATGCGGTGATCGCATCCAGTTCCTGCCCGACCACGCCCATCGTCACCTCGACCGATCCGGGTGAGATATCCGGGCGCACCAGGGTCACCATCACGTCTGCCGGCAGCGTGCTTTCGATGCGATTGAAGAACTGGGTCCAGGAGAACACCCGTTGGTCGATGAGGGTGTTGGCCTCGCGGGCGGCCGCGGCGACGGTCTCCAGCGTGACGGGACTCACAGCCCCCTGCGCTTCGGCCGTCCGAGACGCGAGCACGGCGGCTTCCTGTTCCGCCTGCTCGACGCGCGCGGTGAGTTCGGTGTTCCGCCTCGACAGATCAACGACGCGTACCACGAGGCTCGCCAGAGCGACCAGCCCGGCCAGGGCGAGGACGCCGAGCCCTAGGTACGCGGCGCGTTCGTTGTAGAACGGTCGGGTCGCGAGATTGGTACGCAGCATTACAGGGTTTGCGCTGATCGAGGACCCAGGCATCCCGACACCGGTCCACCGGCCTGGAGATCCCAGGTCCTACATCTGTGTTTCGGACGCCGAGTGCTCGCGCAATAGCAGGCCGAGCGGGGCGGCCACCACGTCCGGACGTGCATCGGACCCACCAAGTTGCGCGAACGTGATGGGACGGACGGGCACCCCGAGCCTCGATGCCAGCGACTCACGAAGTCCCGCGGCCTCGTCGGCCGTGGTCGCGGCGGCGCTCGCCGCCAGGTAGACCCGTGCGAAGCCGGCACCATCCAATCGGTCTTCGTAGTACATCGTGGTCTGATGGACCAAGTCGGCGAGGGTCGCATGCCCCTCCCCAGGCCGGTTTCGAAACAGGATGAGTTGCCCGAGGCGTACGACCGCGATGGTGCTGTATCCCCGGGCTACATGAATCAGCAGCCAGTCCTCGTCGCTGCCAGCGTCGTTGGCGAGGATCGCGTTGAGTTGACCGAAGCTGGCCAGATCTACGACCCCGGCGTGACCACCTGCCGCGGTACAGACGCTTTCGTACTCTTCGACGATATCGCGCCGCATGAGGCTGACAACGAAATCGCGGCCACCGTCCCCGTTCTGGCGGCCGGGCGAATAGGCCACCTGCGCATCCTCGAGACGGAACGGGGCAGCCTTCTTGGCCTGCCATCGCACAAGTTGGTCGAGATCGGTGACCTTGGCCGGCACGTGCTCGAATGTCATGAGTGACACCTTCGCGGCACTATCTGGTACGACGAGGCCGAGTCGTGTCGGGTTCCCGGGGAGTTGCCGCAGCACGCGGGTCAGGACATCGGTTACCGCTGACCGGTCCACGACATTCGCGGCGTTCGCCGCCGGTACCAGCGCGCCGTCCGGCAGCGGCTCGGTGACCACCACGGCCACCCGAGTCTGACGCCCCCGCGCGAGCGCGACGCCCGTAACGTGATCGGCGGCGATCTCGATGCTCACCGCCGGTGGACGAGGCGCGAACAAGCGCTTGACCCGTGGAAGAAACGCCATCGCCCGTTCGTTTACTTGATGAATGTGACCTTGTTGATTTCGCGCAGCGTCGTCAGGCCGGAGAGTAGTTTCTCCACGGCGCTGTCTCGAAGAAATCGCATCCCCTTCCTCCGCATGACCTGCTTGATTTCAGAACTCGGGGCCCTGGCGAGGATCATCTCT
>SXOW01000275.1 GCA_005778315.1 Acidobacteriota bacterium | reverse complement strand
CAGCTCGAGGCCCAGCTCGCCGAACGCCACGTCGCCATCACGTTGGAGCCGGAGGCCCGCGCCTGGCTCGCCCGCAAGGGCTACGATCCAAAATACGGGGCCCGACCGCTGGCTCGGCTCATCCAGAGCGAGGTACGCAACCCGCTGACCGACGAGATTCTGTTCGGCGAGCTCGAACATGGGGGCACCGTGCGGATCGGCCTGGCCGCCGACACCCTCCGCTTCGACGTCGAACCGAGCCCGCCCAGCGAGTCAAGCGACGAGGTCTAGTCCGGGTCGAGCGCCAGAACCAGATCCTGCAGGCGCTCAATCTCTGCCTGTGCCGCATGCAGGATGGCGCGGCGTTCCTGGAGTGAAGGCGTGTACCAGTCTTCGTCGTCCAGACGCACTCGCCCATCGGGCTCGTAGGCCACGAGCACGGCGTCCATGGTGTCAATGTAGAGCCGCATGCCAGCCCCCTCGCGCGTGCGTTACATGCCGGCCGCGGTCGCGGCCCGCTGGGCGTCGTCCACGCCCACGATCAGCGCGGTCATGTCGTGCTCGCTGATCGCCGACCCAAACGCGTAGTTGATATTGACTCCGGCATCGCGTAGCCGTCGAGTCGCCGCGCCTATCGCGCCCGGACTATTCGGCAATGGGACATAGAGCACGTCGGTCTCGTCGACGGCGTACTCCTTGCTGCGCAGCAGCCCGGCCGCGTGGACGGGATTCTCAGGTACCAGCCGCAGTATGCCGGTGCTCTCCACACTGAGAGCCAGGAGGTTGATCTTCTCCGCTGCCAAGGTGTGACACAACCGCGCGAGAGCGCCCGGCGTGTTTTCCAAGCGCAGAGTCAGTTCCGTTCGGATCGCCATGCCCGTGAGAATAGCGCAGCCCGCTCTGTGGTGCCCAGCCCGGTGCGATAAGATGACCACATGGCCAGGCCTGCCGGAGTCGCCGACGGTGTGGGGCGTGGTCCTCGTCGGGTCTGCACGCTGCTCGTCTTCCTGGCGTGCGGAGTCCCCGCCGGCGCGCAGCCCGCCAGCCCACCGCCCTACCAGTCGCTGCTCGACACGCTCCAGGCAGCAGTCGCCACCGGCGACCAATCACAGTTTCTGACGCTCCTCGCACCGAACGCCGACCAGGACGCGGCCGCCGCGTTCGCGCGCGAGACGTTCCCCGCGCGGGTGGATCGGGTCACATTGACCCCCCGGTTCCAGCTGCCCATCGAAGATCTGCCGGCCGATACGGGCTACGAGGTCACCCTGGAACTGTTCCTCGAGACCGCCGCAACGGCCCGGCTCGAGACCTGGCAACTCGACATCGTGCGTCTCGACGAGGGGCGCTGGGCCGTTCGCGACCAGGCGCGTGTCGACATGGTCGACGGGCTGCACCGCTTGGCGCTGACCCGGCAGTACACCGCCAAAGACCTGGTGGTGCTCGCGGAGGACCTGTCGCTGACGCTGAAGAGCGGGTCGGTGTTTGTGGCCGAAACAGCGAGCGGTGTCACCGGGCTCGTGCTGCTGGGCGACGGCACGATGCACTTCTCGCCGCAGGCTGAAGCGGAAAAGGGACAACTCCGCATCTTCGACGGGGAGGACACCTTCGAGACCTCGTTCGACGCGACGTTCGTGCGCCTTCACCCGGACGTCTTCCACTCGCGAGTGTCGACGAGTGCGCTGGTTGAGCGACCGGTAGACCAGGAGGATTTCGAGATAGCGACCGCCCTCTTCAACGAGCTGATCCAACTCTCGTTCATGCTCGACCTGTCGCACGTCAGCAGTGACGTCTGGTCGCTCATTCCTGGCGCGAACGACTTCCTCGCCGAGGTGCGCACCGAGGAGCACGGCACATTGACCTACGCGCAAGCCGCGGGACAACCAGAAGACGTGTCCCTGTCAGACCGTGCCACCGGACGTATCGTCTCGCTGTATCCGTCGGCCCGGAAGCGCGCGACGCAATCCCGGTATTTCGGTGACGACGACGACGCCGCGATCGACGTGCTTGACTACGACGTCACCGCTTCGTTCGAGCCGCTCGGCGTCTCACAGCAGGAACTGCGAGCGACACCGGTGCTCAGAGGCTGCCGCATTGTCGGCGTCACCCGGTTGGCGCTGCGCGTGAAGGGGCCGCGCATCAAGACCTTCAACCTGCGTCTCGCCGAGGAGTTGGAGGTGTCGTCGATCAGCTCCACGCAGTTCGGTCAGCTGCTCTTTTTCCGCATGAACGGACAGAACAGCCTGGTGATCAATCTGCCTGAGGAACTCCCGGCTGTTACCGAGTTCACCATCACGGTTAGCTATGCCGGGGACCTGCGTGCCGAAACCCTGGACGAAGACTGGATTGGGACGCAGTATGTCTGGTTTGCGGCCCCGGGATTGAACGGCGTTGGGGAACCGCGCTATGTCTACAGCAACCGCAGCTACTGGTATCCGCAGGGGGTCGCCACCGACTACGCGACCGCCACGCTGAACCTGTCGGTGCCACCGACGTGGGGCGTCGTGGCCAGCGGTTCGCCGCTCGACACGAACCCGCCGGTCGCGGGATCCGAAAGCACCGGGCCACAGCGGTTTGCGTTCGTGGCCGTGCAGCCGACTCGATACCTCTCGGCGCTGATTTCGCGTTTTGAAGATCAACCGGTCGCGCCGCGCTCGATCCGGCTACCGGAGGTTGCGGCACACGGCGCGGACTTCCGCGCCGACGGCGCGGTGTACTACGACACACTCGACGTAGCCGGGTACGCCACTCCGCGAAGCGCGACAGAGATCGACGCGGTCGTCGAGCAGGCGACCGACATTGCCGGCTTCTATGCCACGCTGCTGGGCGACATTCCGTATCCGTCGATGGCCGTGGCCATCACCGACAGCCAACTGCCAGGCGGGCACAGCCCAGCCTATTTTGCGGTGATGAATCATGAGCTGCCGAGGACGGCTGGGGTGATCGTGTCGTGGAAGACCGACCCGGTGAGCTTCAGCAGCTATCCCTGGTTCTTTCTGGCCCACGAGGTCGCGCACCAGTGGTGGGGGCAGGCGGTCGGATGGAAGAACTATCACGAACAGTGGTTGAGCGAGGGACTCTCTCAATACTTCGCGGCCCTCTACGCGGAACGCAACGTCGGGCCGGAGGCCTTCACCGACATCCTCCACCAGATGCGCGATTGGGCCATGGGTCAGTCGCGCGAAGGCCCGGTCTACTTGGGGTATCGCCTTGGCCACCTCGAAAGCGAACCACGCGTCTTCCGGGCGCTGGTCTACAACAAGGGGGCCATGGTGCTCCACATGCTGCGTGGCCTCCTCGGTGACGAGGTGTTCTTCGCCGGCCTTCGCCGCTTCTACCACCAGTGGCGTTTCGAGAAGGCCGGCACCGATGGATTACAGCTGGCGTTCGAACTCGAATCGGGGCGCCCCCTCGACCGCTTCTTCGAACGCTGGATTCATGAAACGGAGTTGCCCAAACTCGAGTTCTCCTCGCGAGTGGAAAACACGCCAGCTGGTAACGAGGTGGTCCTCCGGTTCGAGCAACGCACGGAGCGCCTGTTCGATCTGCCGGTCATGGTGGAACTGCGCTATCGGTCTGGAGACACGGAGACGGTGACCGTACCGGTGACCGATCGGGTGTCCGAGGTGCGGGTCCCTGCCAAGGGGGAACTCCAGCGTGCTCGCATCAGCCGCGACGATACGGCGCTGGCAGAAATCGACGGCTGACAGGAGAGGGATGAGGGCGTGGGCGGCCGCGAGTGGCCTGTTCGCCACGAACTAGTAGGTAAAGATCCCAACGACCTCGGGGTTCTGCGGCGACTCGCGCAACGAAAAGACGAGCAGAAAGCGCACGTCGCCGTGCTCGTAAAAGCGCACGAGGCGGTCGCCCTCCGCTGTCCGCTCAACCTCGAATCGTCCCACCTCGGCCCCACGGCCCAGCAACGCCGCCACTTGGCTCGCGGTATCGCCGAGTCGCACACGGACGTCACCCGCCAGGAGCAGGACCGGCAGCCGAACCGCCCCCGGCGGCGCCGACACGGGGGGTGCCATCGTATCCGGAGACGTCGTCGACCCGGGTATCCCACCAGCCAGGTCGCGCCACTGCCGCACGGCATTGGTCACGACCACGCCCAGGGTGACGAGCAGCGCCACGGCCAGGATCCACTGCATGGCCGACGACGCGTGACGCAACAGACTCATCAGCCTTGGGCCTCCAGATGAAGCGTGGCATCTCGGCGAGACGGACGCAAGCCCTGGTCAACTCGTGCCGCGGCGGCTGGTTGGACGTCTCCGGGGCGGCAGGAGTTGATATGATCGCGGATCGCCAGTACCCGCTACGAAGCGCCGGGTGTAATACTCCTTCGTGGAGACCACAGTGACAGTAACCAGCCTTGTTCGACGAGGGTTGCCGGGAGTCGCGATAGCCGGTGTGGTGCTGGGGCTCACACTCCCGGTTACCGCGCAGCTGCGGCTGCCGGAGCTGCAGCTGCAGCCGATCACCGAGACCGACGCCGCGCACCCGGGCACACGCGCCGTCGTCGGCCTGGAGGTGTCAATCGACCCCGGCTTCCATCTCCAGTCCAACGCGCCGCTCGATGAGAGCCTGATCCCGACCGTCCTCACCCTGGATCCACCGGACGGATTCGCCGTGGAAAGCGTCGCGTTTCCTGAAGCGATCCTCATCGATGTGGCGGGAGATGCCCTGGCGGTTTTTGAAGAGGAATTCCGGATCGCGGCCATCGTTGACGTCAGCGATTCCGTCGCGCCCGGCACCTACACGGTACCCGGGAAACTACGCTGGCAGGCGTGCAACGACACGATGTGCTTCCAGCCGAAGACCAGCGACGTCGCGTTCGATGTCACGGTGGCGCCGCCGGCACAATCGCTCACGACACTGCACCCGGGTCTGCTCGACGGTCTCCTCGTGGTCGACGCTGACAGCGGCGCCCCGCCGCCGACCCCGAGTCCCGCGGCACCCGTGCTGGACGACCTCTCCGTGGTCGCATCCCTTGACCGCTTCGACGTGCTTGCCAGCACCGGCGGCTACCTGAACACGGAGGCGTTTCTCGAGTTCATGGGCGCGGCCGAGTCAGGCGAACGAGAAAAAGGCTGGTTCGAAGGACGCGGGCCACTCGCCATCCTCGCGTTGATTCTGGTGGGCGGGCTCGCGCTCAACCTCACGCCCTGCGTGCTCCCGATGATTCCGATCAACCTTGCCATCATCGGGGCGGGTGCAAAAGCGGGATCGCGGACCCGAGGCTTTGCGTTGGGCGGTGCCTATGGTCTGGCCATGGCGGTGGTCTATGGCATCCTGGGGCTGGTGGTCATTCTGACCGCGGGCACATTCGGCGCCATCAACGCATCGCCCTGGTTCAACTTCGGCATCGCCGCGTTGTTTGTGGTGCTCGGACTGGCGATGTTCGACGTGTTGGCCGTCGACTTCTCAGGTCTGCAGGCGAAACTGTCGACCGGCCGCAACGAGGGTGGGTCGTTCCTCGTGGCGTTCGGCATGGGAGCGGTCGCCGCCCTGCTCGCTGGTGCGTGCGTGGCGCCGGTGGTCATTCAGGTGATTGTCTTCTCGAGCAACCTGTACAGCACCGGCACCACCGTCGCCCTGGCCTTGCCGTTCTTTCTCGGTATCGGCATGGCGTTGCCGTGGCCGATCGCGGGCGCCGGGCTGTCGTTCATGCCCAGGCCGGGCGCCTGGATGGTGCATGTCAAACATGCGTTCGGCGTGTTCATCCTCGGCACGGCGGTCTACTACGGGTATCTCGGATACGGTCTGATCGCACAGCGGTGGGTTGACCCCGCCGACGTCGCCAACAGCGTGCAGGAACTGCTGGACGAAGGGTGGCACGCGTCGCTGGGACAGGGGCTCGAGGTGGCGCAGGCCGAAGACAAGCTCGTCTTGGTGGATATGTGGGCCACGTGGTGCAAGAACTGTCTGACGATGGACAAGACCACGTTGAAGGCCCCGGCCGTCGAGTCCGGTCTGGAGCACTACGTGAAGGTGAAGTTCCAGGCCGAGGATCTTGAGGCCTCGCCGGCCCGCGAAGTCTTGACACACCTGGGCGGCATCGGCCTTCCGACGTACGCGATTCTGCGTCCGCGCACCGACGAGCGACGCGCCGACGCCAGCCCGGCCCCGTGACACCGTCGGGACGCCGTCACCCGGCCGTCGGAGCGGGAGTCCGCACGCGCAAGGCCGCTGGGCGCAACACCCCCTCCAACGTCGTGCCCCCCTGCACGACCTCACCGTCCACGTGAAAGCACATCGGGTGCGACGCGTCGATCGTGACGCGGCGGGCGGTGGTCATATGCACGCCGGGATCTCGGTCGATGGTACCGGTGAACAACCGCCGTGCTCCCCACATGGCCCGTGCGGCGCCTCGGGGAGCCACAATCACAACATCCAGGCGACCGTCGTCCAGTCGGGCGTGTGGGGCAATGGTGACCCCGTTGCC
This sequence comes from Acidobacteriota bacterium, assembly GCA_005778315.1. GTDB lineage: Bacteria > Acidobacteriota > Vicinamibacteria > Vicinamibacterales > UBA8438 > UBA8438. The sequence continues at coordinate 5,326 of SXOW01000275.1, read as the reverse complement.
AAACTGTGTGCCGTTGGCCAACTCGACCAGGAGTGCGGGGCCGTGGAAGAGCTCCGCCCCGGTGTCGCCCGTCACGCGGTAGTCCTGCGGCGTGTATCCGACGACCGTGGAGAGTGTCGCCCGCACATAGCGGCGAAGACCGCGGCCCTTGAGCTGACCAAACGCCGCCGCCACGGCCGCGTCAAATCCAATCCCGGCCAGATTGAGGAACAGACGCCCACCCAACTGCCCCACATCGATGGTGCGGTCGACCTCACAGACCGCCGTCTCGACGGCGCGCCCAGGGTCCAGGCTGATTCCTAGCGCTCGTGCCAGACCGTTGCCAGATCCACGGGGGACGATACCCAACGCGTTGTCCTGAAAGGCCAGCGCGGAGCCCACCTCGTTGACGGTGCCGTCGCCGCCCCAGGCGATGATCGGCGAGAACCCACGCCCCTGGAAGCCGGCCGCCAGCTCTCCGGCATGCCCTGCACGCTCAGTACATGCCACCTCGAAAGACAGGCCTGCTGACGCGCACACCCGTGCCAACAACGCCGCCGCATCCGAGCGACTGACTCTGCTCGCAACAGGCCCGGCCACTGGGTTGACGATGGCAGCGACCGGCGACGGAGTGCAACGCATCGATGCTATAGTAACTTCCCAAGATGGCACGTCGCTGGGTTCGCCTCGTTATCGTGCTGGTCACGCTCACCACGCTCGGATACACAGCCAATCGGATCCGTCTCGCTGAGCTCGAGCTCCACGACGAACACAACGTCGAGCGCGTGTTTACCGATCTGAGTTGGGCGCTGACGCTCACGCTCACCGACTTGCGTGCGGCCGAGCAGGCCTACGTAGCGGCTGGCCAGGATCGGGTCTACTGGACCACCAAGGTCAGGGGCCACCTCGCCACGGTCGGCGATGGTCTCGAGAATCTGCGCCGCCTCGCGATCGACCCGGCGTCGGTCGACGCACTGGGAGAGGCAGGGGCCGCGGTTGTCGACCTCCGAGCGATGGACGAGCGCGCCCGTGAACACGCGAACGCGGAACAGCCACTCCTTGCCTCCGATCTGATCTTCACGGATGGTCTGGAGTTGGCCGCGCGCGCGGCCGCCCACGTGGAACTGGCGCGGGCCGCGGAACGCAACACGCGGAACGAAGCGATGCGGATCGCCCGGGCTACACAAACCACGATGCTGGCTGCCTCGGGCGCCGTCGGACTGCTGGCGGTCCTGCTCTTGGCACCGATGGCGCGAGAAAAGAGCGCAGCGGCGTTCACTGCGCGGGGCGGAGACCGAACGGCCGCGGTCGCAGACGACGCACCGAGCTCCTACGACATGGACGATGACGCCCCTGCCCGAAAACGCAAGACACCGACGGTCGCGACGCCTATCGTGGCATCGCAGGTGAACGCTGAGCCCAAGCCAGACCTGCGGGCCGCCGCCGAACTGTGTACGGACTTGTGTGTCCTGGCGGACGGACAACAATTACCCGCGCTTCTCGCTCGTACCGCAGGCCTCATAAACGCCAGCGGGCTGATCGTCTGGGTGCTGGACAGAAGCACCCGCTCGCTACGCCCCGCCATCGGGCACGGCTACGATGCCGCCGCCCTGGCGCGTATCGGTGCTATCCCGGACGACAGCAACAACGCGACCGCGGCCGCCTATCGGAATCTCGCCATGCAAATCGTGACCGGAGCCAATGGCGCCAGCGGCGCGCTGGCCGCCCCGCTGCGGTCCCCGCATGGCTGCGTCGGCGTCCTGTCCGCCGAGTTGCGCGACGGGTGGGAAGCCAGCGTCGCGGTTCAGGCCAGCGCCGTGATCGTTGCCGCCCAGCTCGCGACGCTGCTGCCCAGCGGTGACGCGCCCGCGGAAGCCCACGCCGCACCGCCAGTCCGGGCGCACGGCTAGCCGCGCTGCCGCCGCTCGTTACTCGATCCTCGAATCATCCCCACCGAAGAACCGGAAGCGTTGTCGTCGCTCCTGCCCCTCGGCGAGCGTGGCTGTCAGTGTGAGCTCGCGCCCATCACGGGTCACGCCAAGCGTTACCTCGTCGCCCACCTCGAGCCCTGACAAACGCCGCCGGAGCGTCTCGGCGGAATCGACCGCCCGGCCATCGACCGTGGCAATCACATCGCCCGCCGTGACGCCGGCCTCTGACGCCACCGACCCCGCTTCGACGCTGCTCACGAGCAGACCTTCTTCGACACCGAAGAACTCTGCGAGCTGTGGCGACAGCGCCTGCACCGTCACCCCAAGGCGCGCCCGGCCGGGAGCCGGCAGGTCATCAAGGTGAAAGAAGCTGTCTCCGTCAAATCGACCGCTGCCCTTCCCCCCCGCGCCGGGCATGAATATCGACGACGCACTCGGCTCGGGGGTGACCTGCAACTCGACCTCGCTCCCACCGCGTAGCACCGTAGCCTGGACCGTACGCCCGGCCGGCGTTTCGCGTACCAACCGGGTCAGCTGGCGAACACCGCGCACGCGTTCACCATCGAACGCCACCACCACATCCCCTTCGGCGAAGCCGGCCGATTCGGCCGGCGAGTCGTCACGGACCGCGCGGACGAACGCCCCCTCGCGGGTCGCATCGTTGTCTGCGACCTCATCGATCTCGATGCCGATGGAACTGCCCTGCAGCATGTCCCAGGCGCCGGATTCGACCCCGGCAAACACGCGCGGCGAGCGCTCGGCGCGTGTCTGCGCAGCGGCCGGGCTGCCTGCGCCGATCAATGCCAAACAGACGAGCGCGAGCGGCACGTGGTGACGACCGTGTTGCTGATCAACCCTCATGTCGAGCCCTCCTTGTGAGACGAACGCTGGTTCGCCGTTTCCCTAGTCAGACGGGTGGTCCGAACAGAAAGTTGGTCGCAGTCCTCGGCAGGAGACCCGGTTGTCATCGGGCAAGGACGGATGGCCGGCTCGCGACGTCTCGTGGCCCTGCTTTAGTGGGTTCGCGAGTCGGCACGCCATTTGTAAGTAGGAATGGCAGGTCGCGCGGAGTCAACGGGACGCGTTAACTCAGGCAGGCGCTGGCATCGCCGCATCCCGTGTCGTGGGGCACTGGCGATTCCGCGCGACCCCCTTTTCTGACGGCGACCGCGACAGACGGGGGCCGGCCTTCGGTTTATACTCATCGGATGGAGCCGTTGAGTCTGCCGCTCGACTACGCCGCGATCGAGCGCATCCTTCCGCACCGGTACCCGCTGTTGCTCGTGGACCGGATTACGGAATTCGAAGTCGACAAGCGGATCGTCGGGATCAAGAACATTTCGCGCAACGACGGCCACCTCTGGCAGCCACTCGGGGAGCGGCCGGCCCTCCCGCCGACCATCCTCACGGAAGCTGTGGCCCAGGTCGGCGCGATTCTGATTCTCGCCAAGCCAGAAAATCGGGAGAAGCTGATCTATCTGATGCGGATCGAGCGCGTGCGTTTTCGACGTCCGGCCCACCCCGGAGACGTCGTCACCATCGAGGTCAACGTGCAACGGCTGCGCAGTCGGATGGGCCAGTTGCACGGTATAGCTCGGGCCGGCGGGAAGGTGGTCCTGGACGGTCGGATGACCTTTGCCCTGGGCCCTAAGGTGGCACCGCAGGCGTAACTAATTTGACTCGTGTGAGTGATAGAATTGCGCCATGGATTCCAAGAAGAATCGAGTTCGTGGGTCGTCGCCAGCGCAGGCGGTGAAACCGACCCCGCCCTCAGCGCCAAGCAAAGGTGTGCCCTGGGCATTTGTCGTGCTCGCCGCGGTCGCCGTGGCAGGCATCGGGGCGTACGCCATGTTGGGGACTTCGGGCACTTCGGACACGACGAGCACCTCTGATGCAGCTCCGTCCGCGGTGACGGCTGCGGCCGCGACAGGTCCGGCCGCCGCCGTCCGTGAGTCGGCACCGGCGGCAGCTGCCGCAGCGGTACCCGCCACGGCCAGCGGCGCAGCCATGCCGGACTCGTTGGACGGGCTTCCGATGCCGCCGCTGCCGTATGTGCCGCAGATGGTGCCCCGCCCAGTCGAGCTCGTGAAGAGGGCGTATGTGTTCGCCGCGCAGAATCCCGGTGTGCTGGGCTACGTGCCCTGCTACTGCGGCTGTGAGAACAACGGGCACGTGTCCAACGTGAACTGCTTCGTCGCGTCGCGCGCACCCAATGGCGCAGTGGAGTCGTGGGATACCCACGGCATGACTTGAACGCACTGCCTAGACGTCGCGCGTGACGCGATGCAAATGCATGCCCTTGGCGCTACAGTTCGAGAGATTCAGGACGGCATCATCAGCAAGTATGGGTCGGTCTACCCGACCTCGACCCCGACACCCCCGGCGCCGTAGTTCGGTGGCGGTCGCCGCTTTGCGCCGTGCCGCCTTCGGGTGACCATGACAGGCCCCCTCCCGCCGGTGCGCCCAACTGGCGGGTCACTTCCACTCCTCGCGAGCCTCGTTGACTCGATACGTGAGGGCGTATACCTCGGCTCCTTGAGTTCTCCCGACGGGCGTGCCGGCCCGACGCTTGCGGCCAATTCCCACCTCAAATTGATGTTCGGGTTCGACTCGGATGCCGACGTGTCCGAGGTGCGTCCGTTCGCGGGCGACCGATTCGTCGATCCCCGGGCGCGGTTGCAGTTCTTGAACCAGCTCCGCCGAGACGGTGCCGTCAGCGACTACCTGTTGCGGCTCCGCCGCACGGACGACAGCTCGATCTGGGTAGAGGTCACCGCCACCCTGCACGGCCCCGACGCGAACGGCGCGCAGCGACTCGACGCACTCGTCCGCGATGTCAGCGAGCGACGCAAGATGGAAGACCAGGGCCGCGATCTCAGCCAGCAGCTTGGACAGGCCGAGAAGATGGCGGCCTTGGGACAAACCGTCTCCGGGGTGGCGCACGAATTGAACAACCCGCTGGCCACCATTCTCGCGTTGGCCGAACGCCTGGCCGCGCGGCCGGTGGACACCGAGACCCGTCGCGGCCTTGAGACCATCCTGGGCGAATCCGAGCGGGCGGCCAAGATTGTCCGCAACCTGCTGACCTTTGCGCGAAAGCGGAACACCACCCGCGCGCAGGTCGACTTGAACGCGGTCGTGCGCGAGACGTTTGCGCTGCGCGCCTACGAGCAGCGGCTGTCCAATATCACCACGGTCGACGCGCTCGCGCGGGGCCTTCCACAGTTGTTTGCTGACCCGCATCAGGTCAAGCAGATCCTGTTGAACCTCATCATCAACGCGGAACAGGCGATGCTCGGCGCCCACGGGCGTGGCACGCTCGTCGCGCGTACCTGGTATGACAGCGACAATGACTGTGTGATGCTCGAGCTGAACGACGATGGACCCGGGGTACCCGAGGAGGTCAGGACCAAGAT
>SXOW01000274.1 GCA_005778315.1 Acidobacteriota bacterium | reverse complement strand
TTTGGCTCCGAGCAACGCCGGCTTCTGCACACGGAGCGAGGGCTGTGTGCGCCCGGCTCAGGAGACACCGGTGTGCCCGAAGGGGCGGTGGTCGTGCACGTGGCGCAGGTTGACTACGAGTCCCTGCCGTTCGTCGGGTCGCAGAGCCCCTACGCGGAGCTGTTTCAGGCGGGGCCGGCGGCACCGCTTCCGGGCGAGCTCGGGCATGCGGTGGAACTGGTCATCTATGGGTGGGGCCTGCAGCCGACGTTCATGTCTGGACGGTCCGCGTGGGCCATCGATGACGTGTTGTTCAGTCAGATCTATGCCTCGCGCACGCCGTTCTGGACACGGCTGGTCAAGGACTCGACCAGTTTTGACGTGTTCGTGACCAATGTGCGGGCCGGGATTTTCGCCCTCGGCTATCCCAGCCACACCAGCGTCGACCACCTCCTGCATCTTGCCGAGATGACGATTCTCGTCCTCGCCGCCGCCCTGGTGGGTCTCGTGACGGTCGGGCTCGCTGGTCTCGTGTTTCCACGGCTGCGTGGCTGGTTCGTCGTGCGCGAGGTCCGGGCTCGATTTACGCTGCGTCTCGAACTCTGGTTCGTTGGCGTCGCCACGGTGCCGGTCGTGGTCGTGGCGGTCTTGAGTCAGGGGTACTTCGCCGACCAGTTGCGTGCCGACGTGGAAGCCGGCGCCGCGCGTACCGCCGCGGTCGCGCGGAGCGTGATCGAAGAATCAGCCGTCCTGGCGCCCTTGGGCGGTCAGGCCATCAGTGCGTATACCGATGACGCGCTCGTCTGGATCAGCCAGGTGGTCGGTCAGGGTGTCAATCTCTTCGACGGACCCCAGCTCGTGGCCACCAGCGAGCGGGATCTCTACGCGTCGGGACTCCTACCCACGCGTACCCCGGACATGGTGTATCGAGCCCTGGCTCTCGACCAGGCGCCCAGCTTCGTGGGCGAAGACTCGATCGGTGCCCGCCGGTATCAACTGGCCGCCACGCCGGTGCGGGTCGGTGGGCGCGAAGTGATATTGACCGTCCCGCTCGTCTCGCGGCAGCAGGAGATCGAGAGCCAGATCGCCGAACTGAATCGGCGCGTGTGGGGTTCCGCCCTGTTTTTTGCGGCCGCCGTCGGGTTCATCGGCTGGGCCATTGCCCGGACCATCGCGGATCCTGTTCGCCGACTGACCCGTGGCACCAGTCGCGTGGCCAGGGGCGAATTCCTCGCCCCGACATCCCGCCGGACGAAGCTCCTGCAGCGGCGGGTGGCAGATGGCACTGCGGATGAACTCGACGTGCTCGAGTCTGACTTCACCAAGATGGCGGTGGAACTCGACGCGCAACGTCGACAGCTGGCCCGCACGCATCGCCTGGAAGCCTGGAGCGAGATGGCCCGCCAGGTGGCACACGAGATCAAGAATCCGCTGACGCCGATGCAGCTCAATGCCGAGCACCTGGCTCGTGTGCATGCGGACCGCGGCTCGCCGCTGTCGCCCGTATTCGAGGGATGCGTGGAGGCGATTCTCAAACAGGTCCGGATCCTCCGCCAGATCGCGTCCGAGTTCTCGAGCTATGCCTCGTCCCCGGTCGCGGCACCGGTTCCAACGTCGCTAGGCGCGTTGCTGGACAAGATCGTCGAGCCCTACCGCACCGGCCTTGATGGGCGCGTCACGATTTCAGTGATCTGCTCGCCGGCGCTCCCGCCTCTGCCACTGGACCCCGTGTTGATGCAGCGCGCCCTGACCAACATCATCGAGAACGCCCTCCACGCGATGCCGGCTGAGGGTTCTCTGTCAATCGTGGTGCAGCCGGAAGACGGACGCGTGCGATTGGTGGCGACAGACACGGGGGTTGGCATCGAGCCAGACGTGCTCGCCCGGATCTTCGAGCCGTATTTTTCTACCCGTGTGACCGGGACCGGCCTGGGGATGGCGATTGCCAAGCGCAACGTCGAGTTGCACGGAGGGACCATCGTCGTGACGAGTGAGCGCGGCCACGGGACCACGGTCACGATTACCCTGCCGCTGGAGACCGCTGGCGGCGCTGAGACGCGTGTGGCGTAGGGGCGTCGACCTGGTCAGCCGACGTTGGCGTCGGGTGCGGGGGCCTGGGCTTGCACGCTGCTATCGTCAGCCCCTCGCTCGGCGGAACCCCGAAGGCGGCCGATGATCAGACCGATCGGCCCCGAGATGAGATACGTGTAGGCCATGATGAACAGGACCGGCTCAGGCTGGACGACGATGGCGGCAATGAGGACCGCGAATTGCAGCAAGACCAGTGAGGATCGTCGTGGCCGGAGCGTGAGCGCGCCAAAACTCCGAAACCGGATGAGGCTCACCATCATGAACGCGGGGATCAGCACGATCGCGAGCGCCACCACGGGGGCCTGCGGTACCGGCAGGCCGGCAGGCCAGGCAAACACCGTCGACGCCAGCACACCAGCCGCGGCAGGGCTGGGCATCCCGAGGAAGTAGCGCTTATCGCTGCTTTGCGGTTGGACATTGAAGCGCGCCAGGCGCAGCGCGGCGGCGGTGACGTACAGAAACCCGACGGCCCAGCCCAGACGTCCGAGCGGGTCGAGTCCCCACGCAAATACCAGGATCGCCGGGGCCACGCCAAACGACACCACATCGGCCAGGGAGTCGAACTCCCCACCGACGTCACTCGTCGCCCCGGCGAGCCGCGCGATGCGACCGTCGAGCAGGTCGAGGATTGTCGCGACGCCGATAAACCCCGCCGCCGTCGCATACTCCGCGCGCATGGCGTACACGATGCACGCGTACCCGCAGAACAGGTTCGCCACCGTGAATATGCTCTGGAGCAGATACACGCTCCGGTGAAAACGTGGGGAGTGGCGTTTGTCCCGCAGAACCGCGAGCACCTTGGCCATAATTGATGCCGAGTGATGAAGCCTGAGTCGTGGTCGGCAGCCGGGATAGGCCCCTTGGCGCCGTCGCGGCGCGCGTGGCGCTACCAGTCGGAACGGTACCATACGCTCGGACGGGGGTTCAAGCGAGAGCCCCGATTGTAGGCGACGGTCAGGCCGGCCTGACGGCGTCCCGATGGGGCGAGCGCCGCCAGTAGATCAACGCATCCTCGGTCGGGGCTCGATAGTAGCCAGGACGGACGGCGGTGCGAGTGAATCCGGCCCGTTCGTACAGGCGTTGTGCCGCGATATTGGACCGCCGTACTTCGAGCGTCGACGAGGTCGCGCCGCCCGATTCTGCCTCGCGAAGCACCGTCCGCAGCAGACGGCCCCCCAGGCCGCACTGCCGAACCGTCGGATGCACGGCGAACGTGTGGATGTGCAACTCGTCGACCACGAGCTGGCCCACGCAATACGCCATCACGCCAGTGACCGACCGCGCAACGTAGGCGTGTCCTCTGGCTGACGGCGCCACGGCCGCGAGCACCATCGCCTTGCTCCACGGATGAGGGAACGACAATGCCTCAATGGCCACCACATCGTCGAGGTCGCGATCCGGCACGAGGGGGCCCAGCGTGTACCTCATTCTGGCAGGATGGACATCGCCGCGGCGCCTCGCGGCTCAGGATGGCGATTCGGGAGCGCGCGGGGCGACGGCCTCACGATGCTCATCAGTGTCGGTCCCGGTTCTTGGCCGGGCCACGTCTGCGTAGTGTCGTCTGACGTAGACGGGACGCAGTGCGTGCGGTGTGGTCGCTTCCGTGGCCCAGGGTTCGCGGTTGGCCATCTGGGCCATCACGCCAGCCAACGGCGAGACGTCGTCGACGAGCATGGACCCTGGCTGCAGACGTGCCTCAAGGAGTGCTCGATTCCCTGGTACTCCGTCCCCCAGCACCACCGCACAGCGGGACGCCAACTGGTCGGTCCACCGGTCGAGCAGCGACTCCGCCGGCTCGGCGATGGGACCGCTGATGGTCCGCCACGCGGGGGTGCTGGCGGTATGGTCGCCAGTGGGCTCGTACATGGCACCAAACACCTCGCCGCGTTTGGCATCAACCCAGGAGATGATGATCTCTGGTTGGGGGGCGTCTGCCCCCGCCTCCGCATCCCGCGGCAGAGAGACGTACCGCTGGGCGGCGACCTCCGCGAGCACGTCCATCACCGACAGCCCGACGACGGATCGGCCGTGCACCAGGGCGAGCGCCTGGATGGTCGCGATGCCCACCCGGAGCCCCGTAAAAGAGCCGGGGCCGAGGGCGACCGCGTACCGGTCTACCGACGCCGTGGTCAGTCCATGCCGTGCGAGCAACGCCTCCAATTCGCCCGGAAGCCGTTGCCCCTGTCGCACGGCGGGGTCACCGAACTGGGCTTCCAGGAGCCGCCCGTCCCGCATGAGGGCGGCGCTGCCCTCGGCCGTGGTCGTGTCGAGTGCGAGAATCACCATGGCGTGTCTTGACGGAGGTCGAAAGCGCTTTCTATACTCACACACATTCACCGGTCAGCCGCATTCCGGCTCTCCCGTCGCCGGCGCCGCGTGGCGCTCCTCTAGAATCACCTGTTGTGACCCGACCAGCCACGGGCAGTTCCGCGCCGACCCAGGCGCCGACACCCGCCATGCGTCAGTACCTGGACGCCAAGCGCCAGTATCGCGACGCCATCGTCTTTTTTCGGCTGGGCGTCTTCTACGAGATGTTCTACGAGGACGCGGTGACAGCGTCGCGAGCGCTCGATCTCACGCTGACGTCCCGTTCGAAGGATGCCGCGGGCGGTGTGATCCCGATGTGCGGGCTGCCGCACCATGCCGTTGAAGGCTATCTGGCCCGGTTGGTCGAGAAGGGCTTTCGGGTGGCGATTTGCGAGCAGGTCGAAGATCCCAAGAAGGCGAAGGGGATCGTGCGCCGGGAGGTGGTGCGCGTGGTGTCGCCCGGGACCTTCACCGAGACTGGATATCTCGATGACCGCGCGCCCACATTTCTGATGACGATTGTGCTGCACCGCCCACCCCCGGGCGCCAAAGCCGGACTGGGCCAAGACCGATACGGGATGGCGGTGCTCGACGTCTCCACGGGCGAATTCACCACCGCGGAATATGAGGGCACCATTGGGCGGCAGGCGCTCAGGGATGACGTCGCCATGCTGCACCCGCGCGAGGTGCTGCTGTCGTCAGTAGACGACCTGCGGAACCTCCTCCCGGACGCGCCCGAGCCGACCCTGACCGCGGTGGAGGCGTGGACG
>SXOW01000273.1 GCA_005778315.1 Acidobacteriota bacterium | reverse complement strand
GTATGCGATCCAAGGACGTGCGTCTCGCTTTGTGACTCGCATCGACGGGTCATACAGCAATGTGGTGGGGCTGCCGATGGCGACGGTCGATGCGATGCTTCGTGCGTCGGGTGCCGCGACCCGGACCCGCCCCGGACCGTAGCGTCTGGGGCGGCGATCGTGTGCCGCGATCGATTGACCGGCGGTGCCGGCAGCGCTATGCTAGAACCGTCGCAGACATTGGTCGCCACTAACAGAGGGGTTACAGCACGAATGCCAGCCAAGACCGTGAAAATGTTGATCACGACTCTGGTCCTGACGACCGCCTTGGGCGGCTTGCTCTGGGGCACCCTGGCGGAGGGCACCGAGTACTACATGCACGTGGACGAGGTGATGGCCGAACCGGACGCCTGGTACGGCAAGAAACTCCAGGTCCATGGCTTCGTCGTCGAGGGGTCTCGGTTTCGGAAGCCCGAGTCGCTGGACTACGTGTTTCAGGTCGAGAACAACGGCAAAGTCATCAACGCCGCCTACACCGGCATTGTCCCTGATACCTTTCAGGATGGCTCGGAAGTCGTCATCTCCGGGCAACTCGATCAGCACGGCGGTTTCATGGTCGCACCGAACGGCGTGATGGCGAAGTGCCCCTCGAAGTACGAGGCGCAGCCAACGCTGAGCGCTGACCGAGCGGCGTCCAACTAGCGAACCCACCAGGTCGCACCCTTGCCGCCGGTCGTCCGGAACCGGTCGCGCCCTGTACCCAGGACAAGTCAAGGTCGAACACGATGGCATCTCTGGGGTATTTCACACTACTCGCCGCGTTCGTCGTGAGCTGCTACGCGGCCGCGGTCTGCGTGGTCGGCGCCCGTCGGCGCGCGCCTCGGCTGGTCGAGAGCGGCGTTGGGGCGTTCTATCTCGTGATGGCGCTCATGCTGCTCGGGAGCGCGGTCATCATCCACGCCTTCATTACCGGTGACTACTCCATCCGGTATGTGGACATGGTCTCGGACTCGGCCCAGCCGTTGTTCTATCGGATCACCGCCTACTGGGGGGGGCTCGACGGGTCCATCATGTTCTGGGTGGCCCTGTTGGCCATCTTCGGCTCCTGTGCCGTGTATGCCAACAGGGAGCGACACCGCGAACTGATTCCCTACGTCGTTGCGGTCATCTCGGTCGTGCAGATGTTCTTTCTGTTCGTGATGATCGTCCACAAGAATCCGTTCGCCACCTACCTGACGCAGACGCCGGTGGACGGCCGCGGTCTCAATCCGCTGCTCCAGAATTTCTACATGGCGATCCATCCGCCGTCGCTCTATATCGGGTTTGTGGGGATGACGGTCCCGTTCGCCTTCGCCATGGCCGCGCTGATCACCGGGCATGTGGACGACTCCTGGCTACGCGCCGTTCGACGCTGGACGATGATGGCCTGGCTGTTTCTCTCGCTTGGCCTGACCTTGGGCATGATCTGGGCCTACGAGGAGTTGGGCTGGGGCGGCTACTGGGGTTGGGACCCGGTTGAGAACGCGGCGCTGCTGCCCTGGTTTACGGCGACGGCGTTTCTGCATTCGGTCATGGTGCAAGAGCGCCGGAGCATGCTGCGCGTCTGGAACATGACGCTGGTGATCCTGACCTTCTTTCTCACGATCTTCGGCACGTTCATGACGCGGTCCGGCATCGTGCAGTCGGTGCACGCCTTTGGACAGGACACGGCGCTGGCCGTCATGTTCTCCGTGTTCATGGTGCTGCTGCTTATCGGGTCGTTTGGCTTGGTGATCTATCGTCTGCCGTTGTTACGAGCCCGCAATGAACTGGAGTCGTGGGTGTCGCGGGAGGCGGCCTTCCTGGTCAACAACTGGGTGTTGCTATTCTCAGCCGTCTTCGTGCTGTTCGCCACCATGTTCCCGACGCTGAGCGAAGCGGTCACCGGGGCGCGGCTCACGGTGGGACCGCCCTTCTTCACGAAGTGGATGATGCCGATCGGGCTCATTCTGCTCACCCTGACCGGCATCGGGCCGTTGCTGGCGTGGCGCCAGTCCAGCCGCTCGAACCTGGTGTATCAGTTCACCTGGCCGGTGACAGTGGCGCTCGTGACGGGAGCGGCACTGTACGCGCTGGGGTTCCGGGTCTGGGTGTCGGGTGTCTGTTTCTCGCTCTGCGGGTTTGTGATCGGCACCATCGGCCAGGAGTTCATCCGTGGGGCGCGGGTGCGGCGAGAGGCGACCGGCACAGACCTCTTCACCGCCCTGGTCGGTCTTGTCGGACGGTCTCGGCGACGCTATGGCGGGATGATCGTCCACGTCGGCATTGTCCTGATGTTTCTGGGATTTGCCGGGTCTGGCTACAAGTTGGATTCCCAGGTGTTGTTGCGACCCGGGGACACGCACGACATCGGTCACTACACGATCCAGTATGACCGGCTCAGCACCAACACCGACGATCAGAAGCAGATGATCACGGCGCATCTGACCGTGCTGGAAGACGGCGTCGAGGTGGGTGGGCTGACCCCGGCGCGGTGGTACTTCTTCAAACACGAGAGTGAGCCGACCACCGAGGTTGGCATCCGGCACACGGTGGCTGAGGACCTGTATGTCGTGCTGGCCGGTTACGAGGTTGGTGATCAGGCAGGCAGCTTCCAGATCACCGTGAACCCGCTCGTCAACTGGATCTGGTTCGGCTTTACCGTGCTGGCGCTCGGTACGGGCCTTGCGTTGATGCCTGAGAGCGCCTTCGCCTACGCTGCCTCCACTGTGCCCGCCGGAACCGCGACCGCGTCGATGGCGTTGCTGGCCACCGCCTTGAGCCTCATCAGCCCCGCCGCGGCGGCCGCGCAGCCATTGGGTCTCCAAG
>SXOW01000272.1 GCA_005778315.1 Acidobacteriota bacterium | reverse complement strand
GGAGACGCAGCAGTGCCAGCGCCGTGACCGACTTGCCGCTGCCGGACTCGCCGACAAGGGCCATGGTCTCGCCGGCGTGCATCTGGAAGCTGACGTCGCGCACGGCGGACACGTCCTGCCCGCCGACGGTGAAGACCGTCGTCAGCCCGTCGACTCGAAGCAAGCCGTGGCCCGACACTAGAACCTGTCTTCGCGGTACTCGCCGAACACGGCTCTGAGTGCGTCGGCCACCTCACCGACCGTGGCGCGGGCTTCGACCGCGGCAATGATCGGTGGCATCAGGTTTGTGCCGTCCTGGGCGGCCCGCGTCACCGCCGCGATCGCCTGGCGTGAAGCGGCGCTGTCGCGCGACGCCCGCAGCTCGGCGACGCGCGCACGCTGATCGCGCTCGACTGCCGGGTCGATTCGGAGGACGTCGATGCTCGGCGGCGTCTCGTCGGTGAAGCGGTTCACACCGACGACCACACGGTCACCGCGATCGATCTCCTGCTGATGACGGTAGGCAGATTCCTGGATCTCACGCTGAATCATGCCGCGTTCGATGGCTCGCAGCGTGCCGCCGTCGGCCTCGATGCGGCGCAGCAGGGCGGTCGCGTCTCGTTCGATCGCGTCGGTCAAGCTCTCGACGGCGAACGATCCAGCGAGCGGATCGACGGTGTTGATGACCCCGGTTTCCCACGCGATCACCTGCTGCGTGCGCAACGCAATTTGCGCCGACGCTTCGGTCGGGAGACCCAGCGCCTCGTCGCGCCCGTTGCAGTGCAGCGACTGTGTCCCACCGAGCACCGCGGCCATCGCCTGCAACGCGACGCGTACGATGTTGGTATCCGGCTGCTGGGCGGTCAGGGTGCTGCCAGCGGTCTGCGTGTGGAAGCGGAGCTGTTGAGCGCGCGGCTCGGTGGCGCCGAACCGGTCTCGGATCAGGTGGGCCCAGAGGCGCCGCGCAGCACGGTACTTGGCCACTTCCTCCAGGAAGTTGTTGTCGGCCGAGAAGAAGAACGACAGGCGGCGACCAAATTGATTGACGTCGAGTCCGGCGTCGACAGCAGCCTCGACATACGCAATCGCGTTGGCGAACGTGAACGCGACCTCCTGAACCGCCGTCGCGCCCGCTTCCCGAATGTGATAGCCGCTAATGGAGATGGGATGCCAGTCTGGCAGTTCGGCCCCGCAATAGGCGACGACGTCGGTCACCACCCGGAGCGACGGCCGAGGCGGATAGATATAGGTGCCGCGAGCGACGTATTCCTTCAGGATGTCGTTCTGCACCGTGCCCGCGATCTTCCGCGGGTCCACCCCTTGCCGGCGCGCCGTCGCGACGTAGAGCGAGAGGAGGATGATCGCGGTCGCATTGATGGTCATCGAGGTCGACACCCGGTCGAGCGGAATCTCATCGAACAACTGCGCCATATCCTCGATGGAGTCGATAGCGACTCCGACGCGACCCACTTCGCCCGCCGCGAGTGGGTGGTCTGAGTCGTGCCCGATCTGCGTGGGCAGGTCGAACGCGACGCTGAGGCCGCTGACCCCTTGGTCGAGCAGGTAGCGATACCGTCGGTTCGACTCTGCCGCGGTTCCGAATCCGGCGTACTGGCGCATTGACCAGAGTCGGCCGCGATACATCGTTGGATAGATGCCCCGCGTAAACGGAAACTCACCCGGCGCGCCGAGCGGGTCGGCCGGTCCAGAGGCTGAGGGGACGTCCGCGGTGGCAGTGGTTGAGGCCATGACAGACCGATTGTAGTGGATCGGGGTCGGGGCGGTCTCCGTCAGAATGGCCGTCTGGACCTGGCAAGACCGTCATCTCCTTGACACAACAATATGTGGGGCTTAGTATTGCGCACGGCCCCTATATTTGGTTACATTCCCCATCAACCCTGCCAATCTCGACTCCACATGCATCCTGTCCGGTCCCAATATCGGCGCGACCCCGACCAGACGACCGGGAACATGGACAGTGCCACGCAGGTGACCACCGCAAGGAGGTTCGCCAGTGGCCGGTGAGGAGGCCCCAGGATGGACGACGTCGTGAAACGACTCGCGCGTGAACTCGCCGACGCCATGGCCGCGGCGGTCGCGGAGGACCCCCGAGTGCAGGCGTGCCATGAGAGGGCTCGGGCGTCTGGCTACGACATGATGGCGTCGATCGAGGCGGAGATTGGCTTCGCGCACCGGGCGAGGGAGTCGGCCCGTGAACAAGCCGGTGTCGTGGCCGAGCAACGTGTCTCGGCCCCGAAGGTGATCGGCATGAATTCCAACGACCGCCGGTTCCTCCGGTCGCTGCGGATCGCCGCCGACGAGGCGGAGCAACCGGCCGACTAGTCCAGGCGGCGTAGCGCTAGGTCACGTCGCGCAAGTCGCGGCCGGTCATTTCCGGCGGCTGTTCCAGTCCCAGTATCCCCAGCATCGTTGGCGCGACGTCTCGGAGAGCCCCGTTCCGCAAACGCAGGTCTGGCCGACCATCGGGTCCGATCAGGAGCAACGGCACCGGATTGGTGGTGTGCGCGGTGTGGGGGCCGTTGCGCTCCGCGTCCCACATCTGCTCCGCGTTGCCATGGTCGGCGGTGATGATGACGGTGGCGCCCGACTCCTTGGCGGCGCGCATGATGCGGCCTAGGCAGTGGTCAAGCGTCTGGACCGCGGCTACCGCGGCATCGAAATTTCCGGTGTGGCCGACCATGTCCGCGTTCGCGAAGTTGCAGATGACCACGTCGTGGCGACGTGCCTTGAGGTCCGCGACGAGGTGGTCGGTAATCCCCGACGCGCTCATTTCCGGCTGCAGGTCGTAGGTCGGCACTGTCGGCGAGGGGACCAATATCCGGTCCTCTCCGTGCGCTGGCTGCTCCTCCCCACAGTTGAAGAAGTACGTCACGTGCGCGTATTTTTCCGTCTCGGCCAGGCGCAGATTGGTGCGGCCGTGGCGGGTCAGCACCTCTGACAGGTTGCCCGAGAATGTCGGCCGATCGAACAGCACCGGCAGTTTGTAAGTCGCGTCGTACTCCGTCAGCGTCGTGACCCGGATCGCAGGTCGGGCCGTGCGGTCGAATCCGTCGAACTCGTCGAAGGCCAGCGCCTGCGTCAACTGACGCGCACGGTCAGCGCGGTAGTTGAAGAAGAGCACGGCGTCGTCGTCCCTGATCAGGCCGACGGGTTGATCGTCTGCATCCGTGACCACGCACGGCTCGATAAACTCGTCGGTGATGCCGCGGGCATAGGCTCGTTCGACCAACGCCACCGGGTCTGGACCCCGTTCGCCGATACCCCGCGTCATCACGTCGTAGCTTCGCCGCGTGCGGTCCCACCGCCGGTCCCGATCCATCGCGTGGTAGCGACCGCAGATGGTGGCGATGCGGCCGACCCCTGCGCTGGCGCAGACGTCGCGGAGCGTCGCGAGGTAGCCGGCTCCGCCGGTTGGTGCGGTGTCGCGCCCGTCCGTGATGGCGTGGATGAACACCCGCGTGAGGCCGCGCTTGGCGGCCAGGCCAATCAGCGCGTGCAGGTGCCGCTGGTGCGCATGCACGCCGCCGTCCGAGACGAGGCCGACGAGATGGAGTGATCGGTCGCCGGTGGCGCAGGAGTCGAACAGGCGGTTCAGGGCGTCATTGGTCGCCAACGCGCCCCCCGCAATCGCCTGGTCGATACGTGTCAGGTCCTGGAAGACGACCCGTCCCGCGCCCAGGTTCATGTGACCCACTTCCGAGTTGCCCATCTGCCCGGCGGGGAGCCCGACGGCCTCCCCGCAGGTGGTGAGCAACGACGAGGGGTAGCGCGCCCGCAGCTCACGATACACCGGCGTCCTGGCTTGCTCGATCGCGTTTCCGCGCCGTTCGCTACTGTCGCCCCACCCGTCGAGGACGATGAGTACGAGAGGCGGTGCTGGTGAGTGCGTCGCGGTGGGCATGGTGGTGAAGGGGCTCCGTTTGGCGACGCCCGTCGCTCAAAAGATCATGGTTCTCCAGTGTGCGGTGCGGCGCGGACCTTGCAAGAGACGTTGGCGTGCTGCCGAGGCCCGATACGCCGGCAAGGCAGCGAATGATACCACGTGACTTGTCGTGCCCACGGGCGGTCTGACGGGTCGGAAGTTGTGTGCTTGCAAGCAATTAGGTGCGCTTTCGTTCGATTGACTTGTTCCTGGGGGGTCACCTATGATCCATGACAACGCGCTAGCCCAGTCGCCGACCGCTACGCCCAGAGGAGACACTCGCACCATGACGTCGATTGGTCGCCGCCGTCCGGCGTGGCATTGCCTGTGCGCCGCGCTGGTCACGCTGATCGTCACCCCGTCCGTCGCGTTCGCGCAGCCGGAGCCCACCGAGGCCGAGCAGCAGGAATACGCGTCGCTCGCCACCATTGTTGGAGCCGCGCTGCAGGGGCAAATTGTCCCAACCGGCGAGCCGTTCCGGTGGGCCAATGATTTCCTGAAAAGCAGCGACCAGACCACCTTCATCCCGTTCACACTGACCGTCGAACGCACGAAGGTCACGACGCGGCGCGCCGCAATATACATCTTCGTGGCCGAACGCGGAGCGAAGGCGACGGCTGGCGCCGACGGTGGCGTCAGCGCGCTGCCGATGCCGGTGTTTGAGGACGCGTACCACTTCGAGGTTGGCGCCCCCAACGCCGATGGCTTCTACGAGGTGCGGCGCGGATTCTGGGCGCCGGCTGGGGACTACGACGTCTACGTCGCGTTGAGCGAGAGCGGCGTGCCCGAGGGCGAAGAAGCCCAGAACCCCATGATGCTGAAGAAGCCGCTGTCGGTCCCAGATATGTGGTCCAACCGGCTCACCACAAGCACCGTGATGCTGGCCGAGCGGGTCGAGTCCCTCGAGGAGCCCCCGCCGCTCGAACAGCAGCTTGCGAATCCCTACACGCTGGGGACGATGCGGATCGTGCCCAGAGGCACGCTCGACTACGACACCAGCGAGGAACTCTCGATGGTGTTCCTCGTCTACAACGTGGGCGTCTCCGCGTCCGGGATGCCGGATGTCAACGTCGAGTACACGTTCAATACACGAAGCGCCGCCGGTCTTGAGCTGTTCAACGTCACCAGTCCGCAGGCCTTCAACGAACGGACGCTCCCGGCCGGTTTCGATATCGCCGGGGGACACCAGTTGGTCGCGGGTCAGGCGGTTCGGCTCAGCGAGTTCCCCGCCGCCGACTATCGACTGGAGATCAAGGTCACCGACAACACGAACGGCGCGTCGCTGATCCACCACGTGGATTTTACGGTGTCCGCGTCCTGAACAGGCGTCAGGACTGACCTATCGTTACGACACCATCGAGGAGAGGGCACCATGCTCCGGTCTCAACAGATGATCGTCCTCGTCGTGGTCGCCACCTTGGGAGGCGCCCCAACCGGAGCGGTGGCCGGGCAGCGAGCCGCGGACATCGCCGCTGAGGGTCTGGTGACGACGGTTGCGTCGGCTGCGTTGGCCGGACGTATCGTCGGGGCGGTGGCCGACGCCGCTGGCGAGCCGCTGGAAGGTGTGCTGGTTTCCGCGTTCGGGCCATCCGGGTCCGAGTTGGCCCGCTCGGACCGGGCTGGGCGCTTTCTGTTGAGCGCCTTGGCGCCCGGCGACTACCTGGTGCAAGCCCACTCCCCCGGTTTCGTGGCCTCGCATCGGGCGCGCCTCGCGGTCGTGGCCCAAAGACCGACGCGTCATGCCATCACGCTGAATCGCGTTGGCCCTGAGGCTTTACTGGAGGCGGTCCCGGCCACGATTGGCGTCTCTCGCCTCGGTCAGAGTCTCGAGCGCGACGAGGACACCACCGTCGACGACGCCGGTGGCACGGCCACGGCAGCGCCCCACGATCACAGCGTGAAAGCGTGGCGACTCCAGCGGGCCCGGCGTAGCGTGTTGAAGACGACGGACGCGTGGGTGGAGGCCGAACTCCGTGCCAACGGAATCCGTGGGGGCGACCGGATCGCGCTGGCGCCGCGGGGCGGGCGTGCGTCGCTGCGCTATACGCCGGGCCTGGCCGACCTGCCGCTGTCCGGCGAAGTGAATCTGCTGACTCGCGGGCTGAACCTGTTGACCGGAGAAGCTCGCCCCGCGAACATCGCGAATCTCGCGGTTGGCGCGCCGGTCTGGAACGGAGACTGGTCGGCGAGGGGCGCGATGACCACCGGCGTGGTGTCCTCGTGGATCGCCTCCGGCGCCTACCTGTCGGACGGCCGTGGTCCGCACCAACTTGGGGTGACCGCTTCGTTCGGTCGCCAGCGCTATGAGGGGGGGAACCTGGCGGCCCTCAGCGTGCCGTCGGAGAGCCGATACGCCGCCGGCTTCGGTCTCACCGATGTCTGGACCGTCTCGCCGCATCTATCGCTGACGGCCGGCGGCCAGTACGCCACCTACGGTTACATCGAGGAGCGCGCGCTGTTCAATCCACGTCTGGGATTCACCGTCACCCCGATCCAGGGTACACGCCTCACCGTGGTGGCCTCGCAAGAGCACGTGGCGCCGGGCGCCCAGGAGTTCCTCCCGCCATCTCAGTCCGAGCGGTGGGTGCCTCCCGAGCGAACGTTCGCCGCGCTGGAGGGGGGCGGTGGCCTGCATCCCGAGCGGACACGTCACCTGGATGTCGCGGTGGAGCACGACCTGACGGAGCACTACGTCATCGGGGTGCGTCGCTTCTATCAGGATGTCAGCGACCAGATGGCGACCCTCTTCGGCGTGGATGTCATCGGGCTTGCCCCGACCGGCCACTACGATGTGGCGAGAGCGGGCGAGGTGTCGAGCCGAGGGTGGGTGCTGACGCTCAGGCGAGACCTGGGCGACCGCGTCACCGGCTGGGTGGACTACACACTGGCTGAGGCTGAATGGACCCAGGTGGGGGCGGACCCGGGCCTCAGCGCCGCCTCACCGGGCGCCATACGGCCGGCGCATGAACGCTTCCACGATGTGAGTGGCGTCATTGAGACCGAGATTACAGAGACGGACACGCGGGTGTCCGTCCGCTGCCGAGTCAGCACGGCGTTTGCGCGCGCCGATGTCGACGAGCCGATTGGGATGGCTACGCGGTTTGACGTGACGGTCAATCAGCCGCTGCCATTCTCTCCGTTTGATGGGAGCCGCTGGGAAGTACTGCTGGCGGTCCGCAGTTTGTTCTTCGAGCCGCGGGATGTGGCATCCATGTTCGACGAGCTGCTCGTGGCTCGCGCACCAAAGCAGGTCGTCGGCGGTCTCGTCGTACATTTTTAGTGTTCTCCAACGCGGCGATGCACACGTCCCGTGGCGACGCCACACGAACCGCCATGCGTCGGAACACTCGTTGTGATGGACAAGCGGCCCACAGGGCCAGGAGCCTCACCGGAGTACGCGCCCGATGACTCGCACCTTCCCCGTTCGCTTCGGCGTGAGCCGATGGAAGGTCTGGGGACCGCCCTCGCTGGCGGTGGCCTTGGTCGCGGCGTTGATCTGCCTCGCCGCGGCGAATGTGGTGGTCAGGGCCAATTGGAACGAAGTCGCCGACGGCGTCTTGTGGGTCGACCGGGCAGGGGGGGTGTCGGCTCTCGAGATCGCGCCTGGCGAAGCTGGCGAAGCGGCCGGAATAGAGCCGGGCGACCTCCTCCTCGCCATTGACGGCGCCCCGATCGAGTCGGCCGCGGATGTGGTGGCCCATCTGCATGCTGGTCGGGCTGACGGCTCGCTCGCCTACACACTGCTGCGGTTTGGTGAAGCGCGGTTGCTGGACGTGTCGCTGCAGCCGGTGCCTGCGGGACAGGTCCAGATGTACTTCGTGCTCGCCGGTATCGGCGTGTTTACGCTGCTGGTCGGCGCCTCAGTCCGGCTGCGTCGCCCAGGGAAACAGGCGACGCTGCACTTTTTCTGGCTGAGCGTCGCGTTCTTTGGCGTGTTCGCCTTTTCGTTCAGTGGTCGGTTGGACCGGCTCGACTGGGTGTTTTATGCCGCCGACGCCATCTCCATCCTCGTGCTCGCCCCCATGTTCGTACATTTCGCGTTGGTGTTTCCCGAACGTGCCCCGGGGTGGATTCAGGAACGCCTGGGTCGGCTGATGTTGCCGATCGTGTATGCCCCGGCCACGATGCTGGGGCTGACGCACGCCGCGGTCGTGTCCGGCGATGCCTCCGATGCCGCCTTCACGCCCCGACTCGAGACAGTGGAGCGGCTCGAGTTCGGGTATCTGGCGGCGTGCGTTGTCGTCGGTCTGGCGCTGATGATCCTGACGCTGCGGCGGGTGCCCTCCGTCACGGCCAAGCGCCAGTTGCGCTGGATCGTCTGGGGCGCGATCTTGGGCGGGCTCCCGTTCGCCGTCGGCTACGCGTTTCCCTGGGCGTTCGGCTTCAATGCGGCCCCGCTCGATTTGACTGCGATTCCGCTCAGTCTCATCCCGCTGGCGTTCGCCTCCGCCATCGTGCAGTACCGCTTGCGGGATGTCGAAGTGATCATCAAGAGAGGGCTGGTCTACACCGCCGCGGTCGCCGCGATGGTGGCGCTGTATTTCGTGTTGTCCAGCCTCGCCAGCGCGATGTTCTTGCATGAAGGCGACCAGCACGATTCCGTGATTGCGCTCCTCG
Organism: Acidobacteriota bacterium; assembly: GCA_005778315.1. Taxonomy (GTDB): domain Bacteria; phylum Acidobacteriota; class Vicinamibacteria; order Vicinamibacterales; family UBA8438; genus UBA8438. Next base: position 222 of record SXOW01000272.1, on the reverse strand, counting down.
CGACTGCAGTGGTGGTGTTGGTGGCGAGCCCGGTCAAGAATGCGATTCAGTCGATGCTCGATCGCGCGTACTACCGAGACCGGTACGATTACCGGCGCGCCCTGGTCGGCTTTGCCCGTGACCTCAACTCGGATCTCGACCTCAACCGGCTGGCCGAGCGACTGGTCAATCGCGTGACCGAGACCTTGGCCATCGAGCACACGGTGCTGATGCTGGCGCTGC
>SXOW01000271.1 GCA_005778315.1 Acidobacteriota bacterium | reverse complement strand
GTCCGGTAGCTCCCAACCATCGTCCAGGCGTTACAATGTCCTGGCTACGAGTCAGTGAGGAGGGTCATATGCGCAGTCGATTCACGATCTGTGTCGGGGGGGTGGCGGTGGTGTGCCTGGCGGCGCCCGCGGCGGCACAGTCCGGCGATATGGCACGGACGCCGAGCGGTCGTCCGGATCTGTCCGGCACCTACGACGTCGGGACACTGACGCCGATGCAGCGTCCGACCGAGCTGGGCGAGAAGATGTCCCTGACCGACGAGGAGGCGGCGACATTCGCGGCCAGCGCAACCGCCGCGCTCGATCGCCGCAACAACATCGTCGAGTCGGTGAATACGCAGCGCAGCGACCCGAACCGGGGTGCACCACCCGTGGGGGGAGATGGGTCAACGGGCGCCTCGGGCAACGTCGGTGGCTATAACACCTTCTGGATCGACCCTGGGGCCGGCTCGTTCCAGATCGACGGGCAGTGGCGTACCTCCATCCTCATCGATCCACCGAATGGCCGGTATCCACCACGGACGGAGGCGCGGCTTGCCGCCCAGCGCGCCGCCGCTGCCGGGGGTGGTGTGGCCGCTCCCGCGCAGAACACCGGCACGGCGTACTGGCTCGAGGCCGGGCTGGATGCGCCGGGCCCGATGGACAACATGGAGCAGCGGGATTTCGCGGAGCGCTGCCTGATCGGGTTTGGCTCGACCGCCGGGCCGCCGATGTTGTCGGTGCTCTACAACAATCACAAGCGGATTGTGCAGGGCGAAGACACTGTCATGATTCTGACCGAGATGAACCACGACGCGCGGATCGTCCGGATGAACGCGGAGCACGATCCGCCCGAGATCCGGAAGTGGCTCGGGGATTCGATCGGACGCTGGGACGGCGACACCCTGGTTGTCGAGACCACCAACTTTACGGATCAACCGTCCTTCACCCAGGGTTCGCGAAACATGACCGTGATTGAGCGCTTCAGGATGGAGAGCGCCGACAAGCTGGTCTACAACTTCACCGTGGACGATCCGACCGTCTGGACGGCGCCGTTCACGGGCGAGTATGCGTGGTCGCGGACCGACGACAAGGTGTTCGAGTACGCCTGTCACGAGGCGAATTACTCGTTCGAGGGCATCCTGCGTGGTGCGCGGCTCCTCGAAGCGGAGTTCCGTGGCGAGGCGCCTGAAGGGGTCGCCAACCCGACGAGGTAACGGGCCCACAACGGCCATCTCAATCCTCGCGCCGTGCCGCAGTAGCTCGCTTGGCGTCTCCGACGCGGGGCGTTCCACACGTGCGCGCCGCATGGCTTCCGGTGCCACGGCGCCCTCAGCAGTGAGGGCACCCGCCTGACACCCCATCTGAAAACGGGCCAGTGCCATCATGCTCAGACCGACCGCCCAGCGCGTGGGTGCGCTCATCACGATACCGCTGCTGGGTTTCGTCTTCGTCCTCAATGCCTCGGGACAGGGAGTCGGCGGCGCCGCCGACGAGGCCACGACTCTGTCCGTGGAGGCGTTTGAGAACCTGACTGGCGACCCGGCTGATGCCTGGATCGGCCTGGGGATTGCGGAGTCAGTTGCGGCCGATCTCGGGGGGACCACTGGCGACCTACGAGGCGGGATCTCGTGGCGGGTTGAGGGCGCCTATCAGCGGGTCGCCGAGCAGCTGCGGATTACGGCCCGCCTCGTCTCGGTCCCGTCGGGACAGGTCGCTGGTTCGATGCTGCTGGACGGTGCGATCTCGGACCTGTTCGCCCTCCAGGACGAGCTGGCCCGCCAACTGGCGGCTGCCCTCCCGCCGCCGCAGTCGGAATCGGAGCCTCCACCCCCACTGGACACCGGAACCCGGCCGACCGCTGGCACGACCGCGGCCGGCCTGGCCGTCGCCGCGTTGTCGCCGACCTCGGGCCCTCCGCCCCCGATTCCGCCCGCGGTGGTGTCTCGCGACGAACTGGGCCGCGTGACACTGCGGGCGATTCGGATCGATACGCCCCTGCAGCTTGACGGGCAGCTGGACGAGGCCGTGTATCAGGAGGTCCCCCCGTTGGGCGACTTCATCCAGCAGGAACCGGACGAGGGAGCACCGGCCACCGACCGGACCGATGTGTGGATGACGTTCGACGGCGAAAACCTGTACATCTCGGCCCGCTGTTGGAGCACGGAACCTGACCGGCTGGTGGCGAACGAAATGAGGCGGGACAGCTTCGGCATGTATGGCAATGAGAGCTTCGCCGTGGTTCTCGACACGTTCTATGACCGCCGCAACGGCTTGAGCTTCCTCACGAACCCGCTCGGCGGGCTGTTCGACCAATCCTTCACCGATGAGCGCAACTCGAATCTCGACTGGAACACGGTGTGGGATGTCAGGACGAGCCGCTTCGAGCAGGGTTGGACCCTCGAGATGCAGATTCCGTTCAAGTCCCTGCGCTATGCCTCGGGCCAGCAGCAGATCTGGGGGGTCAACCTCCAGCGGCGCGCGGCGTCGAAAAACGAGATCTCGTTCCTGGCCCCGATTCCTGCCGCGGACGCCTATCAGGGGTTGTTCAAGATGTCGGCGGCCGCGACCATGGTGGGTCTCGAAGTGCCGCAGGCTGGGTCTAACCTCGAGATCAAGCCGTATGGCATTACCGACCTGTCGACGAATAGGAGAGCGACACCGCCAGTGGTGGACCAGGCGGGAGGCGACGTGGGTTTCGACGTCAAGTACGGCCTGACCGACGCCCTCACGGCCGACTTCACCGTCAACACCGACTTCGCGCAGGTGGAGGTCGACCAACAGCAGGTCAACTTGACCAGGTTCAGCCTGTTCTTTCCTGAGAAGCGGGAGTTTTTTCTCGAGGGGCAGGGCATTTTCGATTTTGGTGGCGGAGAAACCGGCAACGCCACGGAGTTCTACTTCCGGGGCGTGCAGCGGGGGGGGCAGAACGCGCCGGTGGTGTTCTTCAGCCGTCGCATCGGGTTGGAGGGCGGACAGGCGGTGCCGATCACCGCCGGTGGCCGTCTGACCGGAAAGGCTGGGCCTTACAGCATTGGTTTGCTCAACGTGCAGACCGGCGAGGAGATGGTGGCGGGGTCGGTCCCGACCAATTTCTCGGTCTTTCGTGTGAAGCGTGACATGCTGCGACGCAGCACCGTGGGGGCGATCTTCACAGGTCGGTCGGATCTGCCGGGAGATCGCGGTTCGAATCTGGCGTACGGTGTCGACGGGCTGTTCTCGTTCTACGACAACCTGGACGTCCAGACCTACCTCTCCAAGACCCAGACGACCGGAGTGAGCGGCGATGACCTCAGCTATCGGGCTCGCGTCGACTACAACGGCGATCGGTGG
>SXOW01000270.1 GCA_005778315.1 Acidobacteriota bacterium | reverse complement strand
GATGACCGGCAGGACGAGTGGCCGTCGGCCAGCTTGCGTACGAAACACCCGCTGCAACTCAGCCCGGACTTGCTCCGTCAACGCGCCGCGGTCGCGTCGCTCCTCCGACCCCGCCGCGCGGATGACGTCGGACACCACCCCCGGAAGGGCCTCGAGGAGTGCACTGGTGCGTGCGTCAATCACCACGCCACGCGTCACCACGTCCGGCGTACCCTCGACCACTCCGTCCGAGCCAATCGCGATGACTGGCACGACCACGCCATCGGCGGCCAGATGTCGACGCTGGCGGAGCACGTCGGCGCCGACCTCGGCGGAGCGCGTGCCATCCATGTGCGCGCGACCGGACGCCACGCGTCCCTCGATACGGCCTGGGCCAGGAGCCAGACGAATCACGTGGCCGTCTTCCGCCAATAACACCGTCGTGCGTCCGCCGGTGACGCGTGCAGCGACTCGGGCGTGCTCGCACAGGTAGCGATACTCGCCATGAATCGGCACGAAATACTGAGGCCTGACCAGGGCCAGCATGAGCTTCAACTCTTCCGCGCTGCCGTGACCCGACACGTGAACCGGACTGTGTTCACCATCGACCACGTGGGCACCGTGACGCGCGACCTGGTCCATCACGCGCGCGATCGCGCGGCGATTGCCTGGAATCGCACGGGCTGAAAACACGACCGCGTCGTCCGGTTCGAGCGAAATGTGGCGATGGCCATCGCTGGCGATCCGCGCGAGCGCCGCACGCGGTTCGCCCTGTGACCCCGTGGTGATACACACGATGTCCCTCGCCGCGTAGTCGCCGACCTGGCTCTCACGAATACGCATCCCTGCTGGAATCCGCAGGTGACCAAGCCGTTCGGCGATCTCGGTATTCTGTATGACGCCGCGCCCCGTACACACCAACTGGCGTCCGTGCTGCGCCGCCAGGTCCACCACAATCTGCATGCGATGCAGGCTGGACGAAAATGCGGCCACCACGATCTTGCCGGTCGTGCGGCTGAAGACCTCATCCAGCCCCGGCACGACGTCGCGCTCGGACCCACTGTAGCCAGGCCGGGAGATATTGGTGCTGTCTCCGAACAGCGCAAGCACGCCGTCGCGTCCCAGCTCCGCCAAACGGTGCACGTCCACACATTCACCGTCGAGCGGGGTGTGGTCGAACTTGTAGTCTCCGGTGTGCACGATGACGCCGGCGGGTGTGTGTATGGCGACCGCGACGCTGTCAGGGATGCTGTGCGTGACCCGGATAAACTCGATCTGGATGGCACCGGCGGTGACGGTCTCGCCCGGCGCCACCTCACAGAGGCGCTCACCGGGATCAAGTCCGTGCTCTTCCAGCTTGGGGCGCGCCAGCGCGAGTGTCAGGGCCGTCCCGTAAACCGGACCCTCCAGAAGCGGCCACACATACGGGAGCGCCCCGATGTGATCTTCGTGGCCATGCGTCAACACGACCGCGGACAACCGACCGACGCGCTCCGCCAGCCCGTCCAGATGTGGAATGACGAGGTCGACGCCCGGCAACTCCAGCCCAGGAAACATCGCACCGGCGTCGATGATAATGCCGGTGTCGTCCCACACCACCAGCAGCATGTTCATCCCGAATTCACCCAACCCGCCGAGGGCGATGACGTCCAGGACAGGCGAGGTCGGGGTCGAGCCGTCGGATGGCGACATGGTGGACATCGAATGGCGCGTGAATCACCGGCGCGAGCACGCACGACGCTCGTTGCAACACAGGAAATCGTCCGGGGCACACCGGCCCGTCGGCAGAGGCCACACGCCGCGGACATCGCCGGGGGACCGGCGTCACCGTTCCTACGGTGTCAGACGCCTGGGTGCGTCTGGGAAGGATACAAGGCCCAGACACCACCACGCATCCCGCGCGGTCACGTCGCAAGCCGTGGGCTACTTTAGCACAGGTACCGCTTCGGCCAGCGCCTCGGACAGACGCGCCAGATCGGCCAGGTCCAGCGTGGCGGGCCGCCGCTCCGAAGCCAGACCCGCGTGCGCGAGTATCGCCGCTGGGGCGAGTCGAGACCCTGCTGGCGCCATCGGTGCCAGCCCATTGAGGATAGTCTTGCGGCGCTGTGTGAAGAGGGTGCGAACGAGACGGTCGAACAATGCTGGGTGCCGGATTGCCACCGGCGATGGCCGGAAACGGAGGCGCACGACCGCCGAGCGCACCTTCGGTGGTGGGCGAAATGCCCCCGGCGGAAGTGTCAGCACACGCTCCACATCGGCCACCAACTGCATTTCGATCGCCAGTGGCCCGTAGTCTCGCGTGCCCGGCCGCCCGACCAGTCGGTCCGCGACTTCCCGCTGCAGCAAGAGTGTCGCATCCGTAAAGCACCCGGCGCGTCGCTGGGTGGTCACGAGCAGGCGGAGGATCGGGGAGGACAGGTTGTAGGGAATATTGCCGACCAGCCGCGCGGGAGGCGCGTCCGGTCCCTGCGCGGCGAGCAGCGCGGGCAGGTTCTGCTCGAGGATATCTCCCGTCACGACCTGCACGGTGGTCGGCAGTGTCTCGGCCAGGCGCGCCGCGAGGAGGCGGTCGATCTCCACTACCACCACCCGCGCGCCCGCTCTGGCGAGCGGTCGGGTCAGTTCACCCCGTCCGCCCCCGATCTCGAGGAACAGGTCGTCGGGGCGGGGTTGGATCGCGGCCACCAATTTGGCGACCCATGCGGCCTCGAGAAAGTGCTGGCCGAACCGTTTTCGGATCGGTGGTTTCCAGGGCCCGGCCGCCGGTCGTCCCGCACGCGCCCTCGGGCGCGTCGACCCCGTCATCGTTTCTTCATATCCGTGGTCTTCATATCCCTGGTCTTCATACCCCGGGTCTTCACATCCCGGGTCTTCCGGCCTCGGGTCTTCGCGGCGGCGGTCTCGGCGCCACGGGCTCGTGGTGCCGCGCGGTGGGCGGGCGGGCTTGATGCGGCACCACCTGCGTACAAGCAGTCCTCGCGAGCATGGCACCGATCGCAGAGCGGTTTCGGCTTGCAGATGCGGCGGCCATGAAGAATGAGCGTGTCCGACGCGAGCGTCCACCGCCCGGGCGGCAAAGCAGCGCCCAACTGATGCTCCACCACAACTGGATCGTTCGATGCGGCGATGCCGAGCCTATTGGCGACTCGAAGCACGTGACGGTCAACGGGCAAGCCCGGAATCCCGAGTGCATGCCCGAGCACCACGTTCGCCGTCTTCCGGCCCACGCCGGGCAGCGCGACGAGTGCAGTCAGATCGGCAGGGACGTCCCCCCCGTGCCGCTCGGCGACGGCCCGGGCCATTCCGACGAGCGACCGCGACTTGGCTCGGAAGAAACCGGTCGCTCGAATCAGGCCTTCCAGCTCCTCCGGCTCCGCACGCGCCAGTGCATCCGGCGTTGGATACCGGGCGAACAAACCCGGTGTCGCCTGGTTGACGCGATCGTCCGTACATTGTGCCGACAGAATCGTCGCGACGAGCAACTCGAACGCGTTGCGATAGACGAGCTCGGTCGTCGCTCCCGGATGATCGCGCTCCAGGCTGCGGACGATGCGTCGGGTCACCGCTGCGCTGTGAGGCACGGCGGGGCCAGGTTTGCTGGATGTCGAACGCACAGGCAATGCTAACCCGCGGTTCGGAACATGGACGGATCCCACTCGAGACTCAATGCACCGCGGGCCGGTTCCACCCCGGGCTCCCGCCCGATTCGGTACAGGCGCGGAGATGTTCCTGTAGCGCGTTAATCAGGTTCGGCACGAATGCCATCGGCACGACGACGCGGGAGCGCACCGGGGCTTTGAGCACGCGCTCGGCGCCGGCCTCCCGCAGGTCGCCCTCGGTGGGCGGCAGCACCTCGCAGAACGTCAACGTGAAGTCGAACGGTGTGTGCGAAATCGCGCAGAAATTGGCATACGTGCGTGGCTCGGTGGAGGCCTCATCCGGCACGATGGTGAAATTGATCTGCCTGCGTTCGGTCATAAGTTGGCTCATACGGTGACAGGGTCGACGACTAGTATCGTCGCATAACCCCGACCACCACGCCCTGTATCTGCACGGAGCTGGGCGACACGATAATTGGTGCCATCGCATCGTTGGCTGGTTGCAGTCGGATGTGCCCATCCTCGCGGTAGAACTTCTTGAGCGTCACATCGGCGCCATCGAGCAGGGCGATGACCGTCTCACCGTTGTGCGCAGTCCGCCGGTCTTCGACCACCACGAGGTCGCCATCGCGAATCTGCTCGTCGATCATGGAGTCGCCACGAACCCGGAGGGCGTAGGTGTCCCGGGCGCCGCAAAGCTCTTCCGGCACGACCACACTCTCGGCACTCACCACCGCTTCAATCGGCACCCCGGCCGCCACGTAGCCCAAGAGCGGCAGTTCCAGGGCGCGGGCGCCCATCCGTGTCGGCACCAGTTCGACAGACCGACTCCGGTTCCAGGCCCGACGGATGAAGCCCTTGTCCTGGAGGTTGGTCAGATGCTTGTGCACGGTGGCCAAGGAGGAGAGGCCGAATCGCTGGCCGATTTCCTCGAGACTCGGGGCATACCCGTGCTCGTCGATGAATTCGTTCAGGTAGTCCAGGATTTCCCGTTGTCGCTTCGTGAGTGGTTGCATTCGGCCTCCTTCGTCCCGCGCGAGCCCATGCTACGCAAACAAAAGGCGAAAATCAACCAAGCCCGCGACCAAACTTTGGTACCATCCCGCCCGTGAACATGCCCATGCCCCTCGGGGGACAGATGACCGCACACTGGGACGTCGTCGGTGTCGGTGTGAATACCGTCGACTTGCTTGCCGTCGTCGACGCGTTCCCGGCGCCGGACACGAAGCATGAGCTCCGTGCCTTGAGCGAATTACCAGGTGGCGAGACAGCGACAGCGCTGGCGGCGTGCGCCCGACTCGGCTGGCGCGCGCGGTACGTGGGCCGGTTTGGCTCGGATCTGCGCGGTCAGACGGCGCGTATCGACCTCGCGAACTCGGGCGTCGACCTGTCGGCGTGCACCACCGCGGCCGCGGCACAGGCGGTGTCGGTCATCTTCGTGGACAACCAGGGCCGTCGGACGGTGCTGTGGAGCCGCTCCCTGGAGCTCGACCTCCAGCCAGCAGATGTCGATCCGGCCGTGGTCACTGCGGGTCGTATCTTGCTGAGTGACGCGCATCAGCCCGAAGCCGCCACCCACGCGGCCCGGTGCGCCCGCACCGCAGGCATCCCGACCATCCTCGACATCGATTCGACGGGTGCCGGGCGGGACGCGCTACTACGTGAGACCGACATCCTCATCACATCGGCGGACTTTCCCGAGGCGTTCACGGGCAAGAGCGCCCTGGGTGCTGCGCTGCGCGCGCTGGCAGGGGAGTTTCGACCTCGACTCGTGTGTACGACGCTCGGCCGGCATGGCAGCCTGGCCCTCGTCGAGGACCGAGAGATTCGGACTGAGGGGTTCGACGTGCCCGTGGTCGACTCAACGGGGGCTGGTGACGCCTTCCGCGGCGGCTTTGTCGCCGGGTGGCTCGCCTCTGCCGGGACCTCTGCCGGGACGCCGCAGGTAGAAGCGGTCCTGACCTACGCGAACGCGGTCGCGGCGCTGGCGTGTCGGCGTCTGGGTGCCCGTAGTGGTCTACCAACGGTGGACGAGGTGGCACGGCTGCTAACGAGCAACCGTCGAACGGCATAACCCTGCTCAGGCGGGCCCGGAACGCACGCGGCGGACAGACGCAGCCCAGACGACAGCGCCCCAAACTAGTCCGGGGAGGGCTTGTATACTGGGTGACATGATGCTTTCGCGTAGCGGTGTGGCGCGATCGGCACGTGTCCGCCAGCCGAGACAACTGGCGGTGCTGGTGCTCGGCGCGACGCTCACGCCAGTCCCGATGGCCCAGTCGCCGGCACCCGCCGACGCCGCCCTCGGCGCAGCACTCGAAAAGAAGATGGCCGTCATTCTGCAGCACGCACAAACCGCGTCGCCAGACGTCCGTCTCACCACGCTGCTGGAACCTGAGATCAACGCGTACCTGCAGGTTCAGGGCGCGCCCCTGCTGCCGGAGGGCCTCACGGACCCGACCATTCGTATTACTGACGCCCAAGGGGTCACCGTCGCCGCCTTCATCGATCTGGATGCCATCCGGGAGCAGCGCCAACGCAGCTGGCTGGATCCGCTGCAGTATCTCGGCGGACGGATGCCGGTCACCGCTCGCGGGACCGTGACCTCCGGCGAAGGCGCCGCGCTGGTGTCCGTCGAAGAGATCACGATCAGCGGCGTGCCGATGCCTGTGCAGGTCTTGCAGGAACTGGTGGGCTACTACACCCGGACCCCGGACCAGCCCGAGGGCACGCGGCTCGACCAGCCGATTCCACTGCCCTATGGCATCTCCGAACTCCGCCTCGCCCTCGGTGAGGCGGTCATCGTGCAGTGACCGCCAGCCGGCCGCAACCAGCCGCTGATCTACTGAATCAGGAGCTGCGGTTTCAGAAGGGTGTCGGTCCACGACGGGCCGGCGAATTAGAGCAGGCCGGCGTCCACACGCTCGACGACCTGCTGCATCGCTTTCCCATGCGCTTCGAGGACCGCAGCCAGGTGCAGCGGTCGACGGGTCTGAAACCGGGCGAATCCGCGGCCGTCCGGGGTGACGTCGTCAGCGCTGGCCTGCGGCGCACACGTCGTCGTGGTTTCTCGGTCTTCGAAATGCTTGTCCGCGACGATGCTGGTCTGCTCCGGGTCGTCTGGATGAATCAACCGTTCCTGCAGGACGTCTTCAAACCGGGGCAGCGTGTATCGCTGTACGGCAAGGTCGAGTACCGCAGCCCGGGCGGACTCCGACTGTCAAACCCCCAGTATGAGGTGGTGTCTTCGAGCGGGGACCCTGATGAACCTGATGAGCGTGATGAACCGGGGCAAGCGGAGGGCCGCAGGCACACCGGCCGAATCGTGCCTGTCTACGAACGGATCGGATCGTTGGCCACCGGGCATCTCCGGAAACTGATTCTGGCTACGCTGGATCAGTTGCCACCGCACCTCGACGATCCATTGCCGGAGACGCTCCGGACCCGGCTCGGCCTGCCAGGCCGGCGAGAGTCCCTGTGGGGTGCGCACTTCCCGGCGCCGGACACTGCGCTCACCACGCTCAACCGGTTTCGCACCCCAGCCCAGCTTCGGCTGATCTTCGAAGAACTGTTTCTGTTTCAGCTCGGTCTGGCGATGCGGCGGCGCGCCCGCGACGCCGAGCGGAAGCCGCGTGTCATGCAGGTGGATGACCGGGTCAGACGCTCGGCGCTGTCTGTCCTGCCGTTTCGTCTCACGGCTGGGCAGAAGGCCGCGCTGCGCACCATCGTCGAGGATCTGTGTCGTCCGCGGCCCATGAATCGACTGCTGCAGGGTGACGTTGGGTGCGGCAAGACCATCGTCGCCTTGCTCGCTGGACTCGTGGCCATGGAGAACGGACTCCAGGTCGCCTTGATGGCGCCCACGGAGCTGCTCGCGGAGCAGCACTACCTGTCCATTGCGCCGATGCTCTCGACCTCCCGCTTCCGAGTCGTGTTGCTCACCGGGGGCTCCCCCGCAAAGCAGCGGCGCGAGGCCGAACTCGCGCTGCAGAGTGGCGACGCGCACCTGGTCATCGGCACCCAGGCCTTGGTGCAGCAGAGTCTACGGTTCCGAGAGCTGGGCTTGGTGATCATTGATGAGCAGCACCGATTCGGCGTCTTGCAGCGGGCGACTTTGCGAGACAAGGGCGCCCTGCCTGACGTCCTCGTGATGACCGCCACGCCGATCCCGCGCACGTTGGCGCTCACCACCTACGGGGACCTCGACGTGTCGGTCATCCGCGATCTGCCTCCCGGGCGCCGACCGATCAAGACGACGGTGGTGGGGGAGGCGCGGCGGCAAGCGGTCTATGGGTTCCTACGCGGCGAATTGACCGCGGGCCGCCAGGCATACGTCGTCTATCCCCTTGTTGAGGACTCTGAAAACATGGATCTCAAAGCGGCCACGGCGATGGCGGAGACACTGGCGACGGTGT
>SXOW01000269.1 GCA_005778315.1 Acidobacteriota bacterium | reverse complement strand
TCCCCGACGACCCGGCGTGCGGTGGTCGGAGCCAGCCCGAGCAGCGCGCGCAGCGCGGCGCCCGTCCGTCCCCGGGCCCGCAATTCCAGCACCTGACCCAGAAGCACCAACGCGACCACGACGACCGCCGTGTCGAAGTAAGGCTCGACGCCTCCCGCCATCCGGAATCCGTCGGGAAACAAACCGGGCGCCACCGTCGCGGCGACGCTGTAGAGATAGGCGGACCCGACGCCGAGCGCGATCAGCGTAAACATATTGGGGCTTCGATTCACAACCGATGCCCAGGCGCGCGCAAAGAACGGCCACCCGGCCCACAGCACGATCGGGGTGGCGCAGACCAACTGGATCCAGTTCGAGGCCGTGCGTCCGATCGGCCCAGCCTGGCCACCGAGGACCATCTGGGTCATGGCGAGTCCGAACACCGGGAGGCCGACGACCGCGGCCACCCGAAATCGTCGCAGCATGTCGTCGAGCTCGGGATTCGCGGGCTCGGTGGCCGTCACGGCCCGTGCTTCGAGGGCCATGCCACAGATGGGGCAACTTCCGGGCGCCACGCGGACGACAGCCGGATGCATCGGGCAGGTGTATTCGACCCGCGCGAGCAGAGCGGCGGCACTCAGCTCCGCCTCCAACGCCATCCCGCACTGCGGACAGGCGCCTGGCTCCGGCTCGCGCACCTCCGGATCCATCGGACAGATGAACCAGGTGCCCGGCGGCGGCGCGTCGTCGGGAACCGGACTGAGATAACGATCCGGGTCTGCCTGGAACTTCGCGCGACAGCCGTCGCAGCAGAAGTAGTAGCTGGTGCCCGCGTGGTCGTGCGTGATTGTGCTCGTTGCCGGGTCTACGGTCATCCCACAGACCGGATCGAGGGTCGCCGTCAGCTGGGGCGGCGACGCATCGCTGGTCAAAAACAGAGACGAATTCGTTTGGAACTTCGTTTTGCAACCCTGGCCACAGAAGTAGTAGGTGTGACCGGCGTGCTCGTGGTGTAACCGACTCGTGCTGGCATCCACCTGCATGCCGCACACCGGGTCCCTCACGTCGTGCTCGTGGTCCATGGCGTTCTTGGGTCCCGCTTTACAGGTTCCAGCTCAATCAACGATCATAGTGCTTGGCCCCGCCGGGTGGCTATTGCTCCCGGCTTCCTCTTGTGCTCCTTGTTCTCCGACTGACACTCCGCAAGACACATGATCCGACGACAGATCTTCACGCTGACATGCCTGCTCTGTGCTCCCGGGCTGACTATGGCCCAGGATGCCGCAACCGATCCGCCGCCTCGCTGGTCAGGGACAGCCGAGGTGTCCGCCGTGGCCACCGGCGGCAACTCCGACACCCGCACGTTCGGCCTTGGCGGAGAACTGGTGTTCGACCCAGGCGTGTGGAAGTATCTTGGCCGGGTCGCCTACGTGGAGACCGAGGCAGACGATGTGTTGCGGGCCCGGTCCCAGAGCGCCCTCGTCGAGGCCTCGCGCGGCATCTCCGAGCGCCTCGATGTGTATGGCCGCGGCGGCTACCTGCGAGACCTCTTCGCTGGCATCGAGCGCCGCCTCACGTCCGAGGTGGGCCTCGGGTATCAGGTCACCGTGGCCGCGCCCCATGCGCTCCAGGTGCTCGGAGGTATCGGGTTCACCCGTGAAACACGGTCTGTCGGTGACGACCTCTCGTTGGCGACGGCGAACGCCACGGGCCGCTACGCGTGGGCGTTGACCAAGACGAGCGCGTTTACCGAGGAGGCGACCCTGGTCGCCGCGCTCAACAGTGGTGACGACTGGCGGTTCGCCAACGAGGTGGCGGCGACGGCTGCGCTGAGCAGTCGCCTGTCGTTGAAGCTGTCCCACAAGTTAAGCCATCTCAACAAGCCGGTTTTCGGTTTCCGCAAGACCGATACGATTTTCGCGGCCGCGCTGGTAGCGAACTTCTAGCGGCTCACGGCATGTGGGGGAGGCGGGAGTCGAGCCAGTCCGCCCGGAACTGGCGCTGCGCAGGCGTGAGTGGCTCGCCCTGCCGTTCCTGGGCTACCACCGTCAGCCTGGGATCGGCCGCCAGCGTGACCTGTGTCGTCTGGAGTTCACCCCGACGCGCGTAGGTCACGCGGAGCCGTTCACCCGCTTGACGGGTGCCCACGGCCTGGTCGAGCTGCCCGGCTGACGAGAGCGGCCGGTCGTCGATCGCCACCAGGACATCGTCCTGTGCAAGACCGGCGTCGTACAGTGGCGAGCCGAACGGAGCGGGGGCGACCAGTTGCGCACCCTCACGGCCAAACCGAAACTGCGCCGCCCCGATCCACCCGGCGCCTGGAGTCCGGGGCGCCAGGTCGAAACCGGCGCGGGCAAACAACGGCGCGTAGTCAATGGCGTCGTGCCCCTCGACGAACCGATCAAAAAATTCATCTGCGAAGGTCGGGTCGCCGGTCAGGTCCGCGAGCGCCATGCGGGCGTCAGCCTGCGCGTAGGGCTGTGGCACGAGGCCCGGAATGTCGCCACCTGGGCGGCCGAACCGTTCCCACAACAACCGCATATAGTCGTCCAGGGTGACCGCGGGTCCATCGCCGTCGGCGGCGCGGGCGCGGAGCTGCAGGTCGAGACCCAACCCGAGCGCTTCGCCCCAGACATAGTACGAAATGAACAAGTTGTCCCAGTTGGTTCGGTCGATGGCCGTGGCCGCGTCGGTGAACGGTGCCAATCGGCTCATGTCGACGGCGGAGCGGAAGGTTCGCGCCGGCCCTGTGAGGACTGTCTCGATGGCGGACAGGAATCGGTCCATGGTGTCGGCGGTTGACACCAGGCCGGCGCGGTGCAGGATCAGCGCCCCGTAGTAGTTCGTAAACCCCTCCGCCAGCCACAATTCGTCCGATGGGTTGACCCGTTCGAAGTCGAACGGCTCCAGGGAGCGCGGTCTGATCCGCTCGACATTCCAGACGTGGAAAAACTCGTGCGAGGCCGAGCCCAACGCGCGTTCCAGCTGACCGTCGAGGGACGTCGGCGAGCTGAGCACCGTGCTGTTGCGATGTTCCATCGCGTCGGTGCTGGCCGAGGGGAGATAGTCCGCGATGAAGGTATAGCGTCCAGTTTCGAACCGCGGGAACTCACCGAACACCATCACCATTTCGCGCACGATCCGCTCGATCGCCAGGGTGTAGCGTTCAAGCGCGGCGGTCGAGCCCGTGTGGTGCACCGCGACCCGAAACGTTGGCGTGTAGCTGGCGTCTGCTGGATCGGGCACCGTGAACGACCGGTCCGCGAATGCACTGAACTCGACCGGGCTGTCCAGCAGATACGACAGGTTCGGGGCGGTGAACGTCAGCGGATCGGATGACGGGTAGAGCTGGGTCGCGACGCGCCAGGGCTTCCCTGACGGGGGCACAAAACGCACGGTCGCCGGCCGCGCCTCCAGCCCTGCCCCCCACAGCAGCGCTGCTGGCATGTTCACATGGGCATGCGTGTCATCAATGGCGAGGTAGGTGCCGTCCACCCGATCGCCGTAGACCCGGTAGGTCACCTCGACCGTCCCGTCGTGTCCGTCGACGTCCCAGCGGGCGACCCCGGACCGGGAGGGCTCGAGGCCGTTCCCAGCCAGGGTGGCAGCCTGGACCTCGAAGACGTTCTTGGCAAAGTCGTGCCGCGCGTAGCGTCCGGGCGAGGCGCTGCTCATCCGCAGGCTCAAGGGCTCCGAGGGCAGCTCCGTAAACGTCACGGCCACCTGCATCCAGCGATGTTCAGGTTCCGGAAAGCTGAATTCGTATGACACCGACGGCGTGTCTGCCCCGGATGCGGGCTGGCTACCTCGCGCCTGGATGACCCAGGCGGCGCACGCCACCAACAGGACGCCCGCCGTTCCCGTGCGGAGGATCGCGGTCGTACTCGGTCGGGACATCATGCGATCGATTCAAGCACGTGCGCGACGAACGATGCTTCAGGTTCCGCCCCCAAGATTTCGGTGCGGTCGTTGACAACCGTCTTGGGGACGCCGGTCACGCGGTACTGATGGACGAGGTCGGGATACTCGACGGCCGCGATGGCTGACGCGGTGATGTATGCACTCTCGAGGGCCATACGATAAGCAAGGCTGACCGCCTTCGGGCAATGTGGTCAGGTCGGGGTGGCAAAGACCTGGATGTGGATGGGCTGGTCGACGGCTGCGATGCGCGCTCGACTGTCGTCACTCAGCCCGGAGTCGGCCGAGGACACCAGGGCAATGGCGTCTACGAGCGAGACCAGCTCGTGCCCTTCCGGCGCGCCATAGAACCGAATGCCGACATCGGTCTCACCCACCACCGCAATCGCCGGCGCCCGTTGCACGCCATACGCAGCGGCCTGGTCCGTGTCGAGCACGAGGTTGAACTCTTCAACCGTCACGTGGTCTGAGAGTGATGCAATCCGGTCCACGATCCGGCGTGCGGAGAGGCACGAATCGCAGCCGAACGTCTGAGTGAAGAAGACCAGCCGGACGGGGGCCTCGAGGCTGGTCAGTACCGCTTCGAGATCTGCGGACGTGCGAGCGTTCATGGCCAAAGTATCTCAGGTGCCGCCGCCTCGCGCCTACTTGAACAGATCGTTGAACTTGTCCTTGACGCTCCGGACCCCGGTCCCCTCGGAATGCGTTTGGCGCTCGACCGTCACGCGAGGCTCGAAGCGGTCACACGCGTTCCTGACATCCTTGGGCGAGATCCGGACCGCGATCGGCTGCATGCACTCGAAACGGCTGCCGCCGTCGAACGAGGCGCACTGGCCGCAAGTGTGGAGGTCGGCGCCACAGTGGGCACACGTCGACGCCATGCCGATCGCCAGCGAGAGGGTGTTGCCGCACCGCGCGCAGCGGACGACCTCGTGGAACCCCGGCATGTTGGGCGTCCGATGCTCGCGATTGATGACACCGCGCGGCGCGCCCTGCCGGGGAGCCTTGGGTTTCTGGCTCCGGGGCGCCCGTTCTCGGTCGTCGTCCTGGTAGCCGCGTTGCTGATACTTGCGGTCGCTCATGACTGTGGGCCCCGAGGGCGCGGTCGGAACTTCTCCGCGTCCCCTGTCGTCTTCTCGATCTGGCTGGTTTCCGGGGTGGCCGAGCTCGACCACGCCATCCGCGTCTTCGTATCTTTCAGGTGGATCATCGCGATTATAGGCGCGGACGCGCTCAGAATCGGATCCGTCGCGTTATCATTCGTTAGACGCGTAGGTCGGACTGGTTTCCGTGACCCCAACCGCCACTTCCCTCGACGACCTTCGGATCGACCGCGAAGACGACTCCGACGACCGCCGGCGCTGGCCGTGGGTCCTGCTGCTCACGCTCGCGTTGGCCGGCGGTGCTGGATGGTGGTGGTGGACGGGCCCGGCGCAGACCGCGCAGGTGCGCGTGGCGGTCGCACAGGAGACCACTGTCGCGGCGGAGGACACGGCGGTGCTCAATGCCTCCGGGTATGTCGCGGCGCGCCGTCGAGCCACGGTGTCATCCAAGGTGACCGGCAAGCTCGTGGAGGTGTCGGTCGAAGAGGGCATGGCCGTGCGACAGGGGCAGATTCTCGCCAGACTGGACGACTCGACCGTGCGCTCGCAGCTTGCCCTCGCTGAGGCGCGTCTCGCCGCCTCGCAGCGTGGATTTGCCGAGCAGGAGGTACGCCAGCGCGAGGCCGAGCTGACCCTTGGCCGTACGCGGCGCCTGGTCGAGGAGGGCGTGGTTGGCCGGGCCGAAATCGATACCGCGGAAGCGGAGGTTGATTCACTCGCGGCGCGTATCGCGCTCGCCCGCGAGCAGGTCGTGGTGTCGGAACGCGAGATAGACGTCTTTCGCACCCAGCTCGACGACATGGTCATCAGGGCCCCGTTCAGCGGTATCGCGATTTCGAAGGACGCCGAGGAGGG
>SXOW01000268.1 GCA_005778315.1 Acidobacteriota bacterium | reverse complement strand
TGCACATTGACGTCCCGGGGGGCGGTCGGTGCCCCGCCCGCCCCCGACGGGCGCAGCCTTAGCGCTGCTTGACGTACGCGGTGATCTCCATCGTGACTGCGACAACTTGAAACGTCGGTTTCGTCCAGGCCATTGCTACTCACCACCTTGAAAAGCATCGGCGACATGCCGACGCTGCGTGCACGACACGATCAGATTCCTACTGGAGAGGCTAATACGAGCGCCTCTCGCCTGGCAAGCGAAAAATGGTGACGGGCCGTTCACGGGTGACCCACCTAATGGCAAACGATTCCGCAAGGCCACCATCTCGGATCGGACCAACCTCGGGCCCACCTGGGGCGGCCCAAGGCTGACTATAATCCATTGAATGCCCGCAACCCGGTCGCTCTTCTGGGCTGCCCTGTGGCTCGCCGTGCTGCTCGTCGGCGTCAAGGCGTCCTATCTCGGGGTCCCGCCGCTCGCGCTGGCCGACCTGCAGTCCAATCTCGACGCGCTCGCGGCCATCTCGTATCTGGATATTTTCTTTGTCGCCGTAGCGTGGGCGTGCGCGCGACTCCTCATGGCTGCCACCGACGGCCAGGGACGGCCTGCACGCCTGGCAGCAGGATTCTTCCTCCTCTTCGCCGCCGTCTCGGCGGTCTACGCCATCGTCAACGTCGTCGTCTTCGACGTCTTCGGAGGTTTTCTCACCTACGCGCTGATTGAGCTCGTCGGCAACGTCCGGATGCTCAGTTCCTCGGTTGCGGCCTACGTCACGCCGGGCATTGTCGCGGGCCTCGTCGGCGTACCCCTGCTCCACGTGATGCTCGTGTGGGCATCGGTCCGGTTCGGTCCGCGCGCGTCGGGCGGCTGGCGTCGGCTGACGACGGTTGCGGCCGCGTGTCTGCTCGCATGGCTGGCGTTTGGCTATTTCGCGTACGCGGCCTCATGGACCACCAAGCAGGGCCGACGTATCGCGGAAAATTCGCACTGGGTGCTGGTCTCATCGTGGTGGAAGGCGATGACAGGCGCGGGGACGGCACGCATGTCGGACCGCTTCGAGACGACAGATCTTCTGGATTTCCAGGCGGGATCGCCGATCCGCCCGGCACGCACCGCTCCTGCGCGCCCACCCAACGTGATTCTCATCGTGCTGGAAGCCGTGGCCGCGCGATGGACCAGCCTGAACGGCGGTTTGTACACCGACTCGACCCCCGTGCTGGCCGCCGAGGCCGCGCACGGCATCGTCTTCGAGAACGTGTACGCGCACATCGGACGCAGCTCGGACTCGCTGGCGGCGATTCTGATGTCCGTGAATCCCAAGCTGGACTTCCGGGAAATCACGGAGGAGTACCCGACGCTGGCCGGCACTTCGCTCGCCTCCGTCTTCCACGATCGCGGGTATCGCACCGCGTTTTACACACCGAGCGACCTCGCCTGGGCGGGCTGGAACACGTTTCTCGCGAACCGGGGGTTCGACGAGCTCCGGGACTATCACGGCCTCCCCTGCCCGGAGCTGCTTTCTTCCTGGGGCGTGGAAGATCGATGCATGGTGGACGGGATGATCGAGTTCATCACGCGGGATCGGTCGCGCCCGTTTCTCCTGATGGGATGGACCGTGTAGACGCACCATCCGTACGAGCCCACGCCGGGCGTGCCCTTGCTGGATCTCCTCAAGGGCGAGCCTGGCCCGGATGCGTACGATCTCGGACGGTATCTCAACGTTCTGCACGAGACCGACCGGCACCTCGGGCGCCTGCTCGACTTCATTCGAAGCGCCGGCCTCGCCGACGATACGCTCGTCGTCTTCGTGGGGGATCACGGACAGGCGTTCGGGTATCCGCACGACAGTTACATGCAGGGCCGGACGGCATATGAAGAAGACGTGCACGTGCCGCTGCTCATGTGGTTCCCGAGCCTGTATCGCTCACCGGCGCGTTCGAAGACGATTGGCGGGCACGTCGACCTGGCGCCGACGATTGCGGCGCTCGCGGGCGTGCCGGCCGCGCCGGATTGGGTGGGTCGCGATCTGCTTGATCCGGCACACATACCCCGCGCGTACTTCTTCGTTGCCGAGGATGAGTTCACGCTGGGGGTGCGCGAAGACCAGTGGAAGTACATCTTCAATCTGCGCGACGGCGTCGAGGAGTTGTACGATCTGAATCGCGATCCGGACGAGCAGCACAACCTTGCAGCGACCGAGCCTCAGCGGTGCGCGCGTCTTCGACAACGCCTCGCCGCCTGGACCGAAGCCAATCGCCGGCAGTACCAGCACCAGACACACTGAAACGCCAGCTCAGGCAGTTCGGGTTCGTGGCCTATGACCAACCAGTTCGACGCGCGCCTCGTTGTCTCCCTCGTCATCATCAGCATCGGCCTGTCCGGCTGGGCGCCCGTCAATGCCCAGAGCCCGGCCAAGACATTCGAGCAGTCGGTCGAGTTCGCGGCTGGTAGTCGACTCGCGCTGGAAACCGGCCGCGGCAGCGTCAAGATCACGTCGTGGGGGAACGAGACGGTCGAGATCACGGCGCGCATCGAAATGTCCGATGACGGCGACAGCGCTCGGAGGCTCGACGCCGTGGCGCGCACGACGGTCGAGGTCCGAGGGAGTCGACGTTCGGTGCGGATTCGTTCGAACTACGCCGAACTCCGTGCCGGTGGCGACGACGATTGGTGGCGCGCGCAACCGTTCGTGCACTACGAGATTCGCGCACCGCGACAGCTCGACCTGGACCTCGTCATCGACCGCGCCGACACGACCCTTGAGGGTTTCGAGGGCCGACTGATCATGGAACTGGACCGAAGCGATCTCGCGGCACGGGGTCTGACCGGAACGATTACCGTGGCGTTGATCCGCGGCGCGCTGGTTGGTCACGACCTGTCGGGATCGATCGCCTTGGTCCTCGACCGAGGGGAGCGCACCACCCTCGACGGCGTCAGCGGCTCGCTCGACCTCGACCTCATCCGGACAAGCGCCGCCCTGCGTCAGGTCGACATTCGGGATGATTCGCGCATCAAGATCGACCGCGGAGACCTCGACCTGCAATTCGTCGACGAACAGACGCTGACGCTCGTTGCCGACATCGCCCGGCGAGCCGAACTCGTCAGTGACCCTCCCTTCACGGTCCAGTCGAGCGATCAACGGGTCAGCGGCACGCTCAACGGCGGCGGTCCGACGCTGCGGCTCGAGGCGGACCGGGGTCAGGTTCGGCTGCGAACGCGCTGAGGCGGTGTGCTCGTGCCCGTGGCACTCGGCCACCGTGGCGCCGGCCCGGTCCGCGGTTGGTACCGGTGTCGCATGGCGGGAGGGGTTTGCGAAGCGGATCCCCATCTGACTCGGCAATTCCGGCAGGATCGTGAACATGCTTCCGAGACCACCGAACCGCCATACGAGGCCAAGATATCGATAGCCGAGCCGATAGCAACTTCGTTGCGCCGCAAAGTTGGTCCAGTCGGCCGTTGACAGCAGATGGGTGATCTTGCGGTGTGCCAGCAGGGTCAGCGCGTGTGCCATCAGGCCGCCGTAGACCTGTCCGCCCCGGAATTCACGGTGCACAAACCCCTTGTACATGAACGACATGGACTCGGGAAACGAGATGCCAACGCCTGACGCAGGTGACTCACCTCGGTTGCACTCCGGCTCGACCTGATTGAACGCGAACCACGCGTATCCGGAACTTGTAGGAAGCAAGCTGAATGGTCTTCACCAGTCCATGTCGCCGCAGCACTCGAAGCATGGTCGTCCAGTCGTGACACTCAAGGTTGGGCAAGAACGTTGCCGACGACCTTATTCACTGCCTAACCTGTGCGCAGGCGCGAGATTGGACGCGCGGACGGGGCGGACTGACCCTGGACCGTCGGAAAGTTGGCGTGTGGTAAGACCCTTGTCGCGCGGGGCGATGTTTGTCCCGTCACCACCCGCCGCCGACCGCGATGCCATGGCTCTCGCTCAGGGTGGAAGGTTGAGCGGCACGTTCGCTACGTAATTGGTTGCATCTGTCTTGTAACCTGTGGTTATGGTTTTTCGTTCGTGCCGTGGCTTCGACGGTCCGGCCCGAAGATGGAGGGCCAGGAGGGGCAGCGACCATGACAACAGAACCGGGTCACTCCACGCTGTTGGCGATGCTTCAGCAGGAGATGCCGCTCGACGTCGGTCCTTACCGCCTGCGTGCGAGCGGGACGAAGCCTGCTCTCTTCATCATCGATGAGGCGGTGGGTTTCTGCACACCGGGCGCCGGCCAGCTAGCGCCACGAATCGGGGACCCCGCTGTCGCGGCCATCGACGAGATGGTTCGGCGGACCGATAGCCTGGCCCGCGACTTTGCCTCGATCGAGGGCGTACCCGATTTGGGCGTTCCGCGACCAGCACCTTCCGGATGTGCCAGAACCCCCCTTTCCGCCTCATTGCATCATCGGTACCGGTGAGGAACTCCTGGTCCCTGAACTCCGGTGGCTGACCAGCTACGAGCATGCGACGGTCGTACCGAAAGGCTGCATCAGCGGCTTCGTGGCTCACGCCAATGACCTGATCGGTTGGATGAACGCCCGCGAGATCACACACGCGGTGGTGGTCGGAGTCTGTACGGACCTCTGCATCACCGACTTCGTCAACCCGTTGCTGTCAGCCCGCAACGCGCAGCTGATGCCGACGCTCGCGGAGGTCGTCGTCTACACGGCGGCCTGCGCGACCTATGACCTCTCTCGCGCTCAATGCGCCGCGGCCGAGCTTCCACCCTCGGCCGCCCATCCCGCCGGACCCATGCACTACATCGGGTTGAGGAGCATGCAAGACCGCGGTGCCCAGCTGGCCGATGCAGTCCGATTTACGTGAGTCAGGCCGTGGCCCCAGGGAGCGGGCGCTAGAGCGTCCACGGGAGCATCGGCTTCAACGGGTACCCGGTTGCGTCGAGCAACCAGGCCGGCCGCCTGTGCGCCACCGCCACATCGCGGGCCAACGAAATAGCGTCGGCCAGCGAGTGCCGGTCCCCTTGGGGGTCTCGGCCCAGCCGTATGGTCCAGGTGTCGGCTCCGTCCGCGCGCCGCACCTGTTGGCACACCACGTCTACTTCTTCCTCTGGTCGTCGGGTCATGCCTAGTCTCTCGGCCGATGCACGCCGTGACAACACCCCCCTCGAGGTCCGTCGGGATCGGTCCGGCCCAGTCGCCTTCGACGCCTCTCAGTTCTGTGGTTCAGGGCCGCAGAGATAGTGCACCTCGGTGACGCGGCTGCCTCCTTCGCACGGTTCGCGATAGATCCACACGGCTTCGTCGAGGTGCGCCAGCGCGATCCGTTCGTATTCCTTGATGAACACCACGGTCGTCGACGCCAGGATGACCTGCTCGTTGGCCCAGAAGACGGTGCTGTAGGCGTCCCAGTAGTCGGCGAATCCGTAGCGGATGTCGTGGTCTACGAGATACCGGGCCAAGGCCCGGTTGTGGTCCTGCGGCGGGTCGCGGACAAACTCCGCCAGCAGGCGCCCGTGGCCCAACACGCCTACGAACGCCCAGACGCCAAGTACCGAGGCGACCAGCCGTCGGCCCGGGCGCCATGGCTCGATGACGAGGTACCCGCCTACGAGACCGGTGATGGCGAGCACGGTGTGCAGCGTGTAGCGCAAGGTGAACACGTCGAGCGATCCGCACCGCGAGACCACGAGCGCGCTGGCGGTGAGCACGCCGGTCAGAAAGAGATAGCACGCGAACTTCGCCCGACCGTGCCATGGTTCCGTCTGGCCCCGCGCCGTCAGCCAGAGTAGGCGCGCCAGCATGCCGAGCAGCACGGTCCCGACGACGAGCCAGAGCCCATCGACACCTTGTTCGCTGGCACTCGGTACACCCAGACCCGAGAGTTGCACACGTCGGCCGCCGAACATGATGGCCAGATGGTCGGCAAACAGTTGGCGGACACGCTGCGGGAGCCCATCAGGATCCCAGCAGAATCGTCCCAACGCCTCTTGCACATTGGATCCAGGCCCGCTCGATGTCAGGGTGGTCGGCAGGTGCACGCTGGCGGTG
>SXOW01000267.1 GCA_005778315.1 Acidobacteriota bacterium | reverse complement strand
TACGTGCTGCGGGCGAACTGCGACGCGATCGCCAGGAGCCTCGGGACCGCTCTCTGCGCACCCGTCATCGAGCTGGTGCCCGAGGGCGATATCGATCCACCGACCGGCCATATGCGTAGCGCCGGGACGCTGAGCCTGCGCCAGGAGACCTTCGAAGCCGTGTTGACCGACGTCGCCCACAGCCTGAAAATGCATGGCTTCGAGCACATCGTCTTCATCGGCGACAGCGGCGGCAACCAGCGCGGGATGGAACAGGTGGCGGCAGCGCTCTCGGACCGGTGGACGGGACCCCACGCCCCGACCGTGCTGCATGTCGCTGAGTATTACCGGCCGCCTGCGGGCACGCCGGACGTGCTCGTCGAGCGAGGTGTCGCGAACGCCGCACAGACCAGCGACGGTCTGCACGACAACCCAGCCATCACGCTCAATATGATGCTCGACGACCCCAAGTCGGTCCGGTGGGCGGCTCGCGTCGCCACGGACCAGGCGACGATCGACGGGGTCTCCATCGCGGATCTCGGTGCGTCGCTCGCGCTGGCCAGAGAGGTCGCTGGCGCCCGTACCGAACGCACTGCGGCGCTCATTCGAGAACGCCTGGGCGCACACGGCCACTGAGCGACAGACTCACCGGCGCGGTCCCGGGCTGGCATGCCCGGAGCCGAAGACCGACAATACCCCCATGGCGAAACGCTACTGGTTGATGAAATGTGAACCGAGCGCCTACAGCATCTCGGATCTCGCGCGAGACGGAGAAACGAGTTGGGAAGGTGTTCGCAACTTTCAAGCGCGGAACTTGATGCGGGACGAGATGTCACTTGGCGACCCCGTGCTGTTCTACGCGTCGAACGCCGACCCCTCGGGGGTGTCAGGGCTGGCGACGATCACCCGGGCCGGCTACCCCGACACCTTCGCGTGGAAGCAAGGGCACAAATACTTCGACGCGGGCAGCACGCCGGCAGCCCCGATCTGGTTCATGGTGGATGTCGGATTCGTGGAGGCGTTCGCCGCCACGGTCCCACTGGCCACGCTGAAGGCGACCAAGGGCCTCGAAGACATGAAGGTGGTGCAGAAAGGCAGCCGGCTCTCGGTGCAACCGGTCACCAAGCAGGAATACGACATCGTCGTCCGGCTGGGCCGGAAGACCCGGAAGACCGTGGAAAATACGGCGTAGTGCAGGCGCCGCTATTGTTCGTCGTTGGTCGGTGTTCCGAACGCCTTGAGGACCTCGCGCGTCAGTCCCCACTGGTCAAAGCCCTGTCTCCCGTAGTCCAAGCCTCGACGCACGATGACGAGGTCATGTGACGGCACGACAACCGTGAACTGGCCACGGTTGCCGGAGGTCGAGTACGCGTCCTTCGGCACGTCGTCGCGGCCTTCCGGCACCAGCCACCACTGGCCGCCATACTGGCCGCCGCGCCCCACCGTGGCGGGCGCCGGCGTCCTCACGAAGTCAATCCACTCCTCGGAAATCAGCCGCTCGCTGTTCCAGACGCCGTTCTGCAGATACAGCATGCCGAACCGGGCCAGATCCCGAGCATTCGTGTAGACCTGGCTGCTCAGGATGAAGTCGCCGAACCGGTCAGTGCCGACCAACGTGTTCCGCATCCCGATCTTGTCCAACAGGCGCCGACGCGGAAACTCCCGATAGGTCTGCTCGTCGCCCAATACCTGCTTCATCTTGTAGACCGCGAGCAGCGTGTCGTAGTTCTCGTAGTCCCAAGTGGTCCCGGGTTCGCGGCCCAACGCCCGCCGCAGCGCGCCATTCACCGAACTCGCGCCGGCCCAGTAGGACATGCCGGACCCGGTCGCGTACTCCAGCCCCCCATTGTCGATGCTGTCGAGTCCGCTCGACATGTTCAGCACATGTCGGAGCGTGATCCCGTCGCGCGGATCCGACTCCGACGAGTGAGCACGCGGCAACCACTCGAAACCGAGCGGCTCGTCGAGATGCATCTCTCCCGCGTCCACGAGCATCCCGATGAGCGTCACGGCGAGACTCTTCGCGGTGGACCACGTACGGGTCCGTGTGGTCATGTTCATGCCCGGCGCGTACCGCTCGTGGACGATCTGCCCGTTGTGCACGACGATCATGCTCAGCGTGACCTGTTCGGGTGACTCGCGCTCAAACGCCCAGTCCGACGCGGCCTGCAACGCGGCCGCGTCCACGCCACTCGGAAGCGCTCGCTCCTCGATCAGGTCGCCGTCTGGCCACGGCAGCGCCGACGGGTCACCCGGCGGATACGGCAAGGTCAGCTCCGGGAGACGTTCGATATCCTCAAAGGTCTGGTCCGGCGCCAGGATCACGCACCCGATGCCTTCCCGGAATGCGGCGCGCATGATCGGCACGCCATCGTCCGCGCCAATCGCCACCGCCTGCCGGGCCTCGTTCACCACGTAGTCTCCACCGGTCGGCGTGCCAATCGGCTCGGGCAGGAAGGCCAGTTCCTGGGCGAAGACGTTCTCGATCGTCCGTCCCCCCGTGAACAACCCGTTGCACATGAACACGGCTTGCTGACCACGCCGAATCATGTCTCGCTGCGGCTTCCAGTAGTCGTAGGTCTCCTCCTGTTGCGCCACGGCGGACAGTGGCAACAAGGCGAGCGCGACCAGTGCAACCAACGTGCGCAGCATCGTCATGCGAATCTCCTTCGAGGGATGTCGGATGGACGGCTGATTATAGCTCGTTGACACCACGGCTGACGGCGGACAGGATCACCAAGCCGGTTCGGCGCGACGGAAGCCCGAGCGGCCTCTCTGGCATTCCGCACGGCGCTGACGATGAACACCTGGATCGACCCGCAGCCGCAGACCAGCACCGCGTATGTCTACAACCTGCCCTAAGGTTAGGCGCGGCGCGCCCTGGCTGCATGTCTTGGACGGGGGCGGCCTCGTGCCGCGTCCGCTCACGCGACTGATTGCGGTTGCGCTCGTGGCGGTGCTCGTTGGGAGCGCGGCCGTCTCAGCCCAGCGCTTTTACGGTGGTCGTCAACGGATGGCGCCACGGGTCCCGAGTGGCCCGGTAACGCATCGCCTGTTCACATTCGCGCGTGGGCAGTATCAAAGCACGCACAATGAGCAGGGCGGTCAGGGTTGGTATACCGACTACCCGGACGCCGACATCAATTTCACAATCAGACTCTCGGAGCTGACACGCGCCCCGGTGGGTCTCACCCCCAACGACTACCCCGACCACGTCGTGGTTCAGCTGACCGACCCCGAGCTCTTCAATTACCCGTTCCTCTTCATGTCCGATGTCGGCACCGCGTACTTCAACCCGGACGAGGCTGACCGCCTTGGCGCGTACCTGCGCAAGGGTGGGTTCCTGTGGGTGGAT
>SXOW01000266.1 GCA_005778315.1 Acidobacteriota bacterium | reverse complement strand
GATGACAATGGTGTAGCGGCGCTTGAGTTGGAACACCAGCTCCTCGATGTGCTGAGTGGCGATCGGGTCGAGCGCCGACGCCGGCTCGTCCATCAACAGGACGTCCGGCCCGACCGCCAGCGCGCGAGCTATACACAGCCGCTGCTGCTGCCCACCCGAGAGCGCGAGGGCGGAGGCTGACAATCGGTCCTTCACCTCGTCCCACAGCGCCGCCGATCGCAGGCTGGTCTCCACGCGGTCCGCCAAATCGGTCTTGGAGGTCGTCAGCCCGTTGATCCGAAGCCCATACGCCACATTCTCAAAAATCGACTTCGGAAAAGGATTCGATTTCTGAAACACCATGCCAACGCGCTGACGAAGCGCAACCGGGTCGGTCGACGCCGCGTAAATATCTTCGCCGTCGATCAACACCTGTCCGGTCACCCTCACACCGGGGATGATGTCGTTCATCCGGTTGAGCGTGCGTAGGAACGTGCTCTTGCCGCACCCCGACGGTCCGATGAAGGCTGTGACCTGCTTCTCAGGAATGTCGATGGAGACGTCCTCAAGGGCTCGCGTCCGGCCGTAGTAGAAGCTGAGGCCCCGCACCGAAACCTTGGTGGCGGTCTCAGCCGTGCCTCGCTCGCCGGCCAATCTGGCCACGCCGGCCAGCGACCGCACCGTCGTCTCAGGAGCACCGGTGGTCATGATGGTCAAACCGGCCGTTGGTGTCACTGCTGATACCGGTCCCGCAGCCAGGCCGCGAAACCGTTCATGACCAGCAGCAATGCCAGTAGCACAATGATACCGGCAGCCGCGTTGGCCAGGAATGCCTCTTGGGGTCTGGACACCCAGTTGAACACCTGAATCGGCACCACGGTGAAGGCGGACCAGATGCCATCCGGTGCGAACGGTACGTAGGTCAGCGCGCCCATGGTGATGAGCGGAGCAGTCTCCCCAATCGTCCTCGACAGCGCCAGGATCAGCCCCGTCAAAATACCGGGGAACGCCACCGGGAGCACCTGGTGCCAGATCGTCTGCCACTTTGTGGCCCCGAGGGCGTAGGAGGCCTCTCGTAACGCCGGCGACACGGCCCGGAGCGCTTCGCGTGACGACAGAATGACGACGGGGAGCGCCACCAGCGCCAGCGTCGCCGCGCCAGCGATCACGCTGCGCCCCAGGGCCAGGGTGCGAACGAACAACCCCAAACCCAGCAAACCGTAAATGACCGACGGCACGCCGGCCAGATTCGTGATGTTGATTTCGACCACCCGAGACCAACGCCCGCGCCCACCGTATTCCTCCAGGTAGATCGCGGCCGCGACCCCGATCGGCACCGCGAGCAGGGCGGTCAGGGTGATGACCCACACCGTTCCGAGGAGCGCGGCGTAGATGCCGGCGTTCTCCGCCCGGCGTGAAGGAAAGCTCGTCAGAAAATCCCACGAGATCCGTCCGAAACCGTCGCTGAAGATATCGAAGAGGAGCACCGCGAGGACCACCAGGCCGAGCAGCGTCGCGGTGAGCCCGGCGCCGTGGAGCGCCACGTCCAGCAGACGGTTGCGTTGGCGGCGGCTCACGCGTATTCCTCCCGAAAGCGCTCGCGCAGCCAGTTGCTCGCAAGGTTCAACAGCAACGTGCTGACGAACAGGAGCATCCCCACCGCGAAGATGGTGCGGTAGGCGAGCGTCCCGGCTGGGGTGTCACCCAGGCTGATCTGGACGATATAGGCCGTCATCGTTTCGACCGGCACCAGGGGATTCGCGGTGAGGCGCGGCTGTTGGCCGGCCGCGATGGCCACGATCATCGTCTCGCCGATCGCACGGGATGCAGCCAGGATGCTCGCGGCTGAAATCCCCGACAACGCCGCCGGCAGCACGACGCGGGTCGTGGTCTGCATCTTGGTGGCCCCGAGCGCGTAGGCGGCTTCCCGCAGCCCCCGCGGCACGCCGTGCAGCGCATCCTCACACAACGACGACACCATGGGCAGGATCATGATCCCCATGACCAGCCCGGGACTGAGGGCGTTGAACCCGGACAACCCGGGGATCGCCCGTTGCAGCAAGGGGGTCACGAACAACAGGGCAAAATACCCGTAGACCACCGTCGGCACCCCGGCCAACACCTCGAGCACCGGTTTGACGATTCGCCGCACCCTCGCCGGGGCGTATTCGCTCAGATACACCGCGGTCAGCAGACCGGCGGGCATGGCGACGGTCATGGCGATGGCGGAGACCAGCAGGGTGCCAGCCACAAGAGGCAGGACGCCGAAGGACTTCTGGAAGAACAGCGGTGTCCACACCGTGCCGAAGAGAAACTCGAACGGCGAGACCTCGCGAAAAAACTGCACCGTCTCGAACGCGAGGACCGACACGATGCCGAACGTGACCAGGATCGACAGGCCGGCGCAGGCGCGCAGCGCCCACTCGATAGCCCGTTCGATCAGGTCACGCCGTCGTCTTGACATGCCTAATGGCCGTCGCCGAGCAACTCCGTGAGCGACGCCATCTCGTTGCCATGGCCATACATCGTGCCCGTGACTCGGGCATCGAGCCGTTGCTGGACCAGCGCGTACTCGGCATCGCTCAGCGGGACGTAGCCGACCTCCCGCGCGAGCGGCCCGCCATCGGAGATGAAGAAGTTCACGAACCCGCTGACCTCCGGTCGCGCCAGCGCTTCAGGGTTGACGTAGATGAAGACAGGGCGGGACAAGGGTTGGTAGGTCCCATCGCGGACGGACTCCGGCGAGGGCGCAATGGCCCCGGCGCCATTCGTCTCGTCACCATCGTCGAGCGCCAGCAGCTTCAGCCTGTCGCGGTTGGCTTCGTAGTAGGCGTAGCCGAAGAAACCAAGCCCGTGCGGATCGGTCGCAACGCCCTGCACCAACACGTTGTCGTCCTCACTCGACGTGAAGTCACCACGACTGGCACCTTCCTCGCCGTTAATGGCCTGCGTGAAGTAGTCGAACGTGCCCGAATCGACACCGGGCCCGAACAGGTGTAGCTCGCTGTCCGGCCAGTCGGGTCGCACCTGATTCCAGGAGGTCACCGTGCCCTGGGCCTCCGGCCCCCACATCATTTTCAAATCCTCGGGCGTGAGCGTGGTGGCCCACTCGTTGTCCGGATGGACGACGACCGCGATCCCGTCGTAGGCGACCGGCAACTCGATGAACTCGATGCCCGCGGCCGCGCATGCCTCGATCTCGACCGCCCTGATCGGTCGAGATCCGTTCGAAATATCGATCTCACCGGCGCAGAACTTCTTGAAACCGCCACCCGTCCCGGACACCCCAACCGTGACTCGCGCGGCAGGGTCGATGAGCTGGAATTCCTCCGCCACCGCCTCCGCGATCGGAAACACCGTGCTCGAGCCGTCAACCGCGACGACGGCAGGCGCCGCCGTGCCCCCGTCTTCCGCTCCACCGCCACACGCGGCCAGGCCGACCAACGACCCCACCAGGGTGGCGCATTGCAACCCGCGGCGCAGCCGCGTCGGGGTCAGCAAAACCTGACGATTCCTCTTTGACATGCTCACCACAGTACCTCCCGGCAGTTTCATGGTTGTTACGGACCTGTTAAATCTGCGTTACGGGCAAAGTCCAGGACGCCCAGACCCCGCGCCGCTTGGCACCACACGTATCACCGCCACCATACGATCGCGGGATGTCGGCCACGTGAAGGCCCGGTGACATCAGCCTCCCTCTGGGTGTCGCGCTATAGTTGCCGGACATGACCGAACGGCGTGATTTCCGACGAACGAAGATTATTTGCACCCTCGGTCCGTCGAGCGATTCGGCCGAGACGATCCGGCAGCTCGCCGGGGCGGGAATGAACGTGGCGCGGCTCAACATGTCCCATGGCACCCACGAGAGCCACCTGCGGACGATCCAACACATCCAGAACCTGCGCCACGAGCTGAATCACCCGATCGCCATACTGCTCGACCTGCAGGGTCCAGCGATACGCACCGGGGAGCGCAGCGGACACCTCACGTTGGGGGTGGGCGAGGAATTCTCGGTCAGCGTCGCACCGTCGTCAGACCCGGAGGCGAAGAGCATCCATGTCGACTACGAAGACATGGTGCACCAGCTGAGAGTGGGTGACCGGATCACGGTGGATAACGGCCTGATCAACCTGGAGGTCCTCGAGGTGCGAGCACGCGATCTCCGATGTCGGGTGGTCGACGGGGGCACGCTGGGGTCTCGCAAACACATAAACCTCCCGGGGATCCGCGTCAATCTGCCCTCTATCTCGGCACAGGACACGGCCGACATCCGCTTCGGCGTCGCGCACGACGTGGACTTTTTCGCTGTCTCGTTCGTCCGCAACGCGGCTGCGCTGCGTGAGGCACGCCAGGTCCTCGCCGACGCAGGCGCGCGCGACGCCAGACTGATCGCCAAGATCGAAAACCAGGAGGGGATGGACAACCTGGACGAGATCATCGCGGAGGCGGACGGCCTCATGGTCGCTCGCGGCGACCTGGGCGTCGAAGTGGCGTTCGCGGAGCTACCGATCGCGCAACGGACCATGGTGCGCAAGTGCGCGACCGCGGGCAAACCGGTCATTGTGGCGACCCACCTGCTCGAATCGATGATCGAGCACCCGATGCCGACCCGAGCCGAGGTCACCGATGTCGCCAACGCGGTCGAGGAAGAGGTGGATGCGGTGATGCTCAGCGGCGAGACCGCGACCGGCGCGCATCCGGTGCGATGCGTCGAGGTCCTCGATGAAATCGCCCGGCGCACCGAGAAGGAGGGTGGCCTCGGATTTCACACCCTGCGCGACCCGGTCAACGTGCGCGAGCACCTGGCCCGGAGCGCCTGTCGTCTGGCCGACGCCCTCTCGTCACCGGCCATCGTGGTCTTTACCCGCACCGGTCGGCTGGCCCGGCTCGTGAGCAGCTTTCGTCCGCACAGCGCGATCGTGTACGCGTTTACGAATCTCGACACTGCTCGACGCGCGCTGTGGCTGTCCCGGTCGGTGGTCCCGTTCCAGATGGAGCTCTCAGACGATCCGGAGCAGACGATCGTCGACGCCTTCGAGCGGCTGCAGCGGCACGATCGGCTGGTCGCCGGAGACCCCATCGTCGTGGTCTCCGATGTCGCCACGCGTCATGGCGACGTCACCGCGATCCAGGTACGTCAGGTCGGCTAGCCGCCCGTGCCGCCGGCGGCCAAGGGGACGCCCGGCGCCCGCGTTCTCCGGGCTGGCATCCGTGGCTCTCATCCCAGCTCCGCCCGTGGCATAATCGGCACGTGACGAGAAGTGGGGTCATCCGTCTCGCGGTCTTTGGCCTGCTCGCCCCCGGTGTGGTGGCAGCGGTCGCCCAGACCACCGACCAGCCCCGAACCGCCTGGGGCACACCGGACTTCAGCGGATACTGGACATACCGCAGCAGCACGCCGTTGGAGCGCCCGACGTCGCTGGCCGACAAACCGGTGTTGACCCCGGCCGAGGCCGCCGACTATCTGCCGCAACGATGGATTGATATCCGAGCGGAACGGGACCTGCAGCTGAACGCGGACTGGTGGGAACCCGGCGGCCTGACCGACGACCGAACCTCACTGATCGTCGATCCGCCCGACGGCCGGCTCCCAACCTTGTCGGCGGACGCAAGGCACCGCAACCAGACGATCGGTCTGGCTTCGCGCTTGCGACCGACCGACGGCCCCGAAGACCGGGAACGCTATGAGCGCTGCATCATGGGCCGCACGGTCCCGCTCCTGGCGGTTGCCCCCGGCCATCTCGCCCAGTTCTTCCAGACCCCTGACTACCTGGTCATCCTGCACGAGCAGAACTGGGACACCCGGATTATTCGGATTGTGGACGGCCCGCACCCCGCCGACCGGATCCGCCTCTGGCAGGGCGACTCATACGCGCACTGGGAGGGGGATACGCTCGTGGTGCGCTCGGCGAATTTCAATGGCGCGTGGACGCTCAACGGGACGTCGGCCAACAT